>NZ_MWZE01000066.1 GCF_002259525.1 Rickettsia endosymbiont of Culicoides newsteadi
AAAAAAACATTTATCACAGGCATTAACTCCTTGCAACTCCTATATCTCCTTTATTTTTTCTTATCCCTTATCCCGAATTGACGTTATAGAGACTGGGCTATACTTTGTTCTAACGCAGGTAAAAGGAGTTCCCCATATTTCTTACTGTATCCCTTGAGTTTATTCAAGCAACTATTTTGTTCACTGTCTTCTTTGTCCAAAGACAATAACGGAGTGCCATCAGTGTCTAAAGTTATTTTAGATATGATTGGCTTAAATGCTTCACTAATATCTTTTATCTTTTTATTACGTTCCAGTATCTTGGTTATGTCTGCATTTTTTATCCATGTACCAAGGTTAATAAGGATAGTATTGTCCTGCAAAGCTTTAGCTATTGCAGTTATCCCTTCAGCAGTTGTAATATTAAAGATATTTAAACGAATAAGCTTAGATAATTTATTAGCTATTAGCAATTACCCCTTCATCAGTTATCTTATTATAATGGATATCTAAATAAGTAAGATTAGGCATTGTAGCTATTGCAGTTGCACCTATATCAGTTATCTCATTATAACCGATATCTAAATAAGTAATATTGCTATTATTTATCGATTTTATTAATGATTTAATTTTTTCTATATCAATATTACCAATATTACAATTATCTAGGTTAAGTGCTGTGATATTGGGTTTAGCTTTTATAAATGAACTAAATTCATTTAAGTTATCATCACTACTTAATATCTCGGACAATATCGTTCCATTGTCCTTAAAATTTAAACAATTGCCTTCTACATGTGCATTAAAATCTATTGTCATTGTTATTACCTATGTTAAAAGTTAATGGTTTTAGTGGGATAGGTTACTTTGTTTGCAATTTTACCGTATTAAACGGTATTTTATTGGGTGCAAATTATCAGATATAATATATTGCAAGCATTATTTTTATAAAGAAACTTATTTTATAACCTTAACCTATAATCTTAAAATATACTAATTTATATTAACGAAAACGCGATGTAAAAATATCACGAAATATGATGCAAATTGGGATTTTTTATGGTATAGTCAATTCAATTCAGGGGAATTGGGTAGCAGGAGCGATGGAGCGACGCCTATAAGTAATAGGCGAGCATTGAGCAACGATGTCACCAACTTCCCATCAATTGACTATAATTCTCATGGATTGCTTCAATGCTACTAAAGTAGCTTCTCGCAATGACGCCAAGCTATTTTCTATATGACTTTTAAACGCCATGCGTAAGGTGAGTCAATAAAAATATTTCTCATAAAATACTTAGTGCATATCATAATTAGTATATACTATAGTCAATTCAGGGGAATTGGGTAGCAGGAACGATGGAGCGACGCCTATAAGTAATAGGCGAGCATTGAGCGACGACGTCACCAACTTCTCTCAATTGACTATACCCAATTCTCCTGAATTGATTATATATGCGTTGAATTAGTTTAGGTAAATATAATATGCAAAAATTTTCATTTGATTTACAATCCCAACATAAAAAAGCCAGAACTGGTATTATAACTACTAAGCATGGTCAAATACGTACTCCAGCTTTTATGCCGGTCGGCACGAAAGGTACGGTAAAAGCCATGTTACCAGAAGCAGTTGAATCTACCGGAGCTGATATAATACTTGGTAATACTTATCATTTAATGTTACAACCAGGGGCTGAAAGAGTTGCCAAGTTTGGCGGTTTACGTAAATTTATGAATTGGTCAAAGCCTTTACTTACCGACTCAGGTGGTTTTCAGGTAATGTCCCTGTCAAAATTACGTAAGATTACAGAAGAAGGAGTAATTTTTAACTCGCATATTGATGGTAGTAAGCATATGTTAAGTCCTGAGCGGGCAACAGATATCCAATATCTTCTAGATAGTACCATTACCATGGCGTTTGATGAATGTACCCCATATCCGGCAACATTTGAGCAAGCAAAATCATCGATGGAATTAACATCTAGATGGGGAGTTCGATCGAGAAAAGCATTTGTTCAAAGAGAAGGTTATGGTCAATTTGGTATTGTACAGGGAAATATCTATCAGGAATTACGTGCCGAGTCAGCAAAGAATTTGGTAGAATTAGATTTTGAAGGTTATGCTATTGGAGGGCTGGCAGTAGGTGAGGGACAAGAAATAATGTTTAAAGTGCTAGATTATGCTCCAGATTTATTACCTAAATATAAGCCCAGATACCTTATGGGGGTTGGTAAACCAGATGATATTATTGGGGCAGTTGCCAGGGGAATAGATATGTTTGATTGTGTTATTCCAACGCGTTCTGGTCGAAATGGTCAAGCTTTCACCAAATATGGTGTAGTAAATATTCGCAATAGTCAGTATAAGGATGATCAGGAGCCGCTTGAAGATGATTGCCCATGCCCAACATGTAAGGATTATAATAAAGCTTACTTGCATCATTTGGTAAAGAGCCAAGAGATTTTAGGAGCAGTGCTTATGACTTGGCATAATTTGGTGTATTTCCAAGAATTAATGTCAAGAATAAGGCAATATATTCAACAAGGAAAAGACTTTGATTTTATGCATTAGTTATCGATAATTTTGCATGGTATAGATATTTAAAAGACTATAAATGATTACAGAATGTTGATATATAAACGTTATATAATAAAAAATATAATACCATCTTTGGTAATAATTATTTTTTCGGTTACTAGCCTTGTATGGATTACCCAGATATTAAAGATGTTGTACTTAATTGATAAGGGCATAAAAGTTCAGGATTTCTTAAATTTAATTATTTTAATAATACCATCTTTGTTGTTTATTTTATTACCTTTTGCAACTATTGTTGCTGTTATTTATACTTATAATGCTTTGAGTGAGAGACGTCAGATAATTATTTTACAAAATTTGGGATTAAATAATATCCAACTAGCTAGCCCAGCATTGATGGTAGCTCTGATGATTACGTTATTTGCTTATTATATTTCGACTAGTTTATTGCCATTATCTTATGGCAAACTTAAATCAGATCTTAATTTTATGAGGAATAATTATGCATCCAATATGTTAGATGAAAAGACATTTAATACAATTTCTAAAGATATAACAGTTTATTTTGATAAGAAATTACCTAATGGTACTATGAAAAGTTTAATCATTTTTGATAATCGTAAGCGTGATAACAATGCAATCTTGTTTTCTAAATCAGGGATGTTTACAATATATAATAACAGCTCATCTTTTCAGTTAAAAGATGGAGTTAGGCAGGCATATGATCATAATGGTAATTTAAGTAACTTATCATTCGAGCTTTTAACCGTAGAATTAGTTAGTAATAATAGTAAAAATTTGGTAAGGGATGAATATAGTCGAGAAATCAATGAGTATTATATTGATGAATTATTAAAACCCAACAATATTTTATCAGAGCAAAGGAAGATTAAATTAATTGCTGAGGGACACCAAAGATTGATTTGGCCTATGTATAATTTTGTACTGGTCTTTCTTACATTATCTGTTTTTTTATGGCAGCCTTATAATAAAAAATCTAGTTTAAGACAGATTCTAATTACGGCAATTTCTGCCATAATTATCACATACTTGCATTTTGTATTACAAAATCTTGCTTCAAAAGATTTAAATTTTATCTTTGCTTGTTATGCTAACATGATTATTGCTATTATTTTAAGTCTATATTTATATTTCCGTAAAATTATATGAGTTTCCAAGATTTACCACAATTTATAGAACTCCTCGAGCAAAATGGACTCCTTAAGCGTATATCCTATCCCGTATCATCTAACCTTGAAATAACAGAAATCAGTAGAAGAATTTTAATACAAGATGGCCCGGCTCTGCTGTTTGAAAATGTTATTAAAAATGATGGAACTAAATCTAATATGCCAGTTCTAACTAATTTATATGCTAGTACTGAGCGAATCGCCTTGGGACTTGGGTTGAAACGTAAAGAAGATTTAAGGAAATTCGGAGAATTGCTAGCTTTTCTTAAAGCCCCCGAACTACCTTCTTCCTTTAAAGAAACCTTTGCCATGTTGCCATTGGCAAAAAGAATGTTGGCTATGTCGCCAAAAATGTTATCAAAAGCTCCCTGCCAGGAAGTTATAATTGATGATCCTGATGTTAATATATTACCGATACAAACCTGTTGGCCTCTTGATATTTCGCCATTAATTACTTGGCCAATAGTTGTTACTAAAGGACCTAGTCTAGAGAAGGTAGATAATTTTAACCTCGGTATATACCGAATGCAAGTAGTTGGGCGTAACAAACTTATTATGCGATGGCTTAAAATGCGAGGTGGAGCACAACAACATAAACGTTGGCAATCATCAGCAAAAAAAGAGCCTTTTCCTGCTGCAGTGGTTATTGGGGCAAGCCCTGCTGTGACTATGGCGGCTGTTATGCCGCTGCCTGATAATATGTCTGAATATAATTTTGCTGGATTATTAAGAGGCAAGTCAATTGAATTGGTAAATTGTGTTAGTATAGATATGAAAGTGCCAGCTTATAGCGAAATTGTTATAGAGGGGCATGTAAGTTTTGATGAATATCTACCAGAAGGACCATTTGGTGATCATACAGGTTACTATAATGACGTTGAATATTTTCCAGTCTTTAATGTTAAGGCTATTACCATGAAAAAGCAACCTATATATTTAAGCACTTATACTGGTAAAGCTCCAGATGAACCATCGGTACTTGGCGTGGCATTAAATGAAATATTTACTCCGATAATTCAGCAACAATTTCCAGAAATCGTTGATTTTTGGTTACCGCCTGAAGGTTGTTCTTACAGAATTGCCATTGTATCTATCCGCAAGGCTTATCCAGGTCATGCAAAAAGAATAATGATGGGGATTTGGTCGTTTTTAAGACAATTCATGTATACCAAATTTATTATTGTGGTAGATGATGATATAGATATTCGAGATTGGAAGGAAGTAGCTTGGGCAATCTCAACTAGGAGCGATCCTTCTAGAGATAGCACGTTTATTGATAATTCGCCAATAGATTATCTTGATTTTGCATCCCCTGTATCAGGACTTGGTAGTAAAATGGGGATAGATGCAACTAATAAAATGTCCCCAGAGACTAATAGAGCTTGGGGAAAGAAAATAGAAATGACTAGTGAAGTCATTGAAAAAATTGATAAAATTTGGGGTATGCTGGGTATCTGAAATATCATTGCGAGGAGCCGCTTTGCGGCGACGCAGCAATCCAAAAAATGACCATGAATGAATTGCTTCGACCATTATATGGTCTCGCAATGACGAGTTATAGATACATGCGTCATTGCGAGAAGGCGTAGCCGACGAAGCAATCCAGGAAAGTGATTAGAAATGGATTGCTTCTTGGTTTATGCCTTCTCGCTAATAGACGTCTTGTACTTTTTGGCAATTTTTAAATTGCTACGAGGTTTATGTGAGTTAATTAATAGAGATATACCAATGAGTAAAAATCGAATAAACAATTTAGTGTTCAATCTTATCTATGATTCCTTCTTTGATTCGTTTACTATAGAATTCTTTAATAAGCTATCAAAAAATTCAGTATTCTCAAATCATTTAGCTAAAGTAACAGGTTCTGTACCACCAGAGTATGATGATCAAGTAAAAAAGATATTATGTGTTTTACATGAAATGAAGTTAAGAAAAATAGGAGATGAATTAGATCATATAAAACATATTATTACTATTCTGCGTAATGAACTATTACCTCTAAAATCTTTACCAGTACTTTATCTTAAGGTAATAGCTGAGCGTAATGACATCTTGAGTAAGTGTAAAGATAGTTCTGAACTGTCACAGATAAAGAATTTATTATACCCTATTAATCATGCTATTAACAATACAGACCTTACTACTACTCAGCTTGGACTTATAGAGGAAGAAGATGTTGTTGAGATTATAGGAAATAATGATAATCAATGGAGTGAAACCTCTGTATAGATTAATCATAAACCTTTGTCAATAATCGCTCTGAATTAGGACTACAGTTGCAGTTTAGATATGATCGTTCACGATTTTTTTGCTATTTTTTTGTGATGAGTGAAAAAATCTAATCACCAAGAGTCATTGCAAGCGAATGTATGTGAGCGTGGCAATCCATAAAATTTATTCTGTGGATTGCTTTGTCGCTACTAAAGTAGCTCCTCGCAATGACGTTATCTGTCATTGCGAGACCATGTAATGGTCGTGGCAATCCACACTTATTGGATTGCTTCGTTGGCTACGCCCCCTCGCAATGACATTTTTGAAAGATATAGTCAATTCAGGGGAATTTGGAGCTAGGAACGATGGAGTGACGCCTATAAGTAATAGGCAAGCGACGAGTGATGAGGGAGTGTTCGTCAAACTGTGTCAAGTTAAAAAAATAATCTTTTAAATATATAAAATAAAGATTATTGATGTTGTAAATAGCGAAGAATGTGGATAAGTTACTATCAACTTATCCACATGTTCTTCGCATAAAATAATAGGAAATTTGACATGAGCAAACCAATG
>NZ_MWZE01000067.1 GCF_002259525.1 Rickettsia endosymbiont of Culicoides newsteadi
AAAAAAACATTTATCACAGGCATTAACTCCTTGCAACTCCTATATCTCCTTTATTTTTTCTTATCCCTTATCCCGAATTGACGTAATATACATTTCTGATTTATCATTTTCTATGTCTGAGATTATAAATACCGCTCGTAGTAATAAACTGACCTCATATGACGCAAATTACTTATTATTGGCTATGCACGAAGGATTAGGTATTGCTACTAAAGACAATGATTTAATAAATGCTTGTCAGATAAATGGAGTAGAGATTTTTTTGGATAGCGGGTAAAAAGATAAAAGTAGGGTGGATTTTGATTAATTCATCAATTGACTATATACCTAGGCTCTGTGAACAAAATTTAAATTACTAGATTTCGACTCTTTTTAGCTGCAAATTATAAGATTTTTTTGAAATAGAACTAACTATTCCGGCAAAAATCTTATTAATTTTCGCTTAAAAATACTCAAAATCTAAACAATTAAAATTTTGTTCACAGAGCCTAGCAATGACAGTTAGTATATTCATTTAGAGATTTCTTGATGTTATTAAGTATGATAAGTTCATTTTTCCTCCTAGTAAATATATAATATATTATTTTGCCTATAGTGGTGCGTTTTTTAACTTGCATAACCAACTCCTGCTGAACAATTTCTTGAATTGTCGTTAAATTACCATTCTTTAGAAATTGCGATAAGAGCTGAAGCTGTTCAACACTAAAAGTTGTTAGCAATATTCTAATGATTACTGTAACATAACCTGAAGGAGTTGTTATATTAGTCCTCCTGACATATTTCTTAAAATTTAAACTAAATGTTTTATTTAAATATTTATCGCTAAAAATTTCTACAAAATTTATTTCACGTAATTGGTTTATTACTATTACCCTTTCTTGTTCAATTATCCTCAACATTTTGACTGAAGTAACATAGCTATTTATCTTATAGTCAGCTGCGATTTTACAGGTTATTATTTGTTGTATAAACTCTACATAATTTAGATCTTTTTTTAACAATGAACTAATATTGCTAAATAGTAGCTGATACCTAGTTTTTAAGGCATTTTTAGTAAAACTATCTAAAGAAATATATCGTTTAATAATTTTAGCTTCAAGTTTTGAAGAAAATTTAGATTCAATAGAAGAAATCATTAAAGAAATAGTATGACCACTTTGAATGTTTTGAGTTAACCCTTTTCTAATATAAGATAGTATATAATTAAGATCAGGGTCTACGGTTATATTAAGTATCCTGATAGCATTTATATGCTTTGTAATATTAATTAAAACTTCATGCATAAAGGTATTTCGCTGGAGTAAAAATCTTTCTACTATAGTAAATTCCGAATTTTCTATCTGATGTATCATAGTATTATAATTTTCAAATAATTCTAAAAGCTCATATCCTGAATTATTCAATTTATTGGAATTTTTTCTAAATTTCGATTCCTCATGTATTTTTATCAAAATATGGTTTATAATATTAGATTTAACACATAAATCTTTTAGCCTATTATATAAGCAAATTAACTTAGCATTAGTTAATTCTATTAATACGTTGTGATCATTTATCAGGAAATTAACAATTCTTTCAAAAGTATATTTATAATCTACGGAGTTCTCTGCTTGCAGTATTAATAATATATTGGCATGGAATAGCAATGGGACAGAGTCTTTCCTTAGATCAATAGTAGAATCAATCTGCCATAATTCTTTAATAAGCAATAATTGATCTAAAAGTAGATTTTGTTGTTCTGTTAATAAATTATAGTTAATTGATGAGAAATTGGTGACGTTGTCACTAGTTACTCGCCTATTACATATAGGCATCGCTTCATCGTTCCTAGCACCTATATCTAAATTTACAATAATTGCAGTCGCCTGTAGATTATTTATAACATCTTGATTCTTAATATCTTCAGTTATCAGTAGGCAACAATGTTGTACAAAATTTTCCGCTAAATCCATTACTGTTTTTAGTGCTTGATTATCTTTTGCCCGATGTGAATTAGAAGAGTTTTCTAAATAATCCAATAATTGCTTAAGAGAAGTAAAAAAATTTGTTATCTCTTCTGTTTGATATTTTTGTTGCTTTAACAGCTCAATAGAAAGTGTTCCGTATTGTTCCAAAATGGAATGCAAATTCTTTTGGCTATTCGAACTAAGATAATCAAGCAAATCACTATTTTGTTGCAGGATTTTTATAATACTAAAAGTATACAAAGACCTTTTTAAAGTATTATGATACTTACAAGACACGATATACTCAGAGCTTAAAGAGACGAAGCAGTTTTTTAATCTTTTTTCATACATAACTAATAACCTATTATCTCCTAGAAGCGATGACACCCCCAACTTCTCCTGAATTAACTATAAATACCAATATTATACACCCAATTAGTAAATCAACCAATAACTCATTGAAATTTAATGTAATTCTTACAGATATGGGGGTAAGATAAAATATATTGCCTTAAAAATACAAGTTTTTATTGCTTAAAGGTAAGTAAAACTTTATATTTATATAACATTTGTGTTTTAATTTAATTTCAAAGAATATATCCAGACTATGCATACTATCATTATCATTCTAGTCTCATTATTGTTGATATCATGCTCAGAAGAAAGTGATACATCTAATAATAAAAACAAGTTAGCTGATAATAAGGCAGAGGTAAGTCAGGAGAAAGCACCATCGGAAGAAAATAATGATATAGTCAATTCAGGGGAATTGGGTAGCAGGAGCGATGGAGCGACGCCTATAAGTAATAGGCGAGCGACGAGTGACGACGTCACCAACTTCTCATCAATTGACTATAACCCTGCTAATGATAAATTAGACATAATAGTAGATGATCAGGAAGTAGAACAACAAGATTCTACGATTTCAACTGATACTGAGAAGCCTCTAGAAACAACAAAGAATTCTACAGTTGAATCTGTTGATGGGAAGACTGATGTGCAGGTTGTTAGCCCGAAACAGATATCTTATAAACCAACTTTCAATGTTAGTCAAAATGATATAATACTTGGTAATATTGAGGCAAATGTGGTGGTAGTTGAGTATTTTTCCCCAACTTGCCCGCATTGTGCCTATTATCATGACACGATTCTACCGAAGCTTAAAAAGAAATATATTGACACTAATAAAATTACTTACATAATTCGTGAGTTTATTGGTAATAAACAGGATTTAGATGCAGCAATTTTGCAGCGTTGTCAAAATAATAAAGATAGTTTTCTTAAATTCCAAAGTGTGATATTGTCGCAACAAGATAAATGGGGAGTCAGTAATAGATATCGTGAATTGCTAACAAATATAGCTCAAATTGGTGGAGTGTCAGCAGAAACTTATGCTAAATGTCTTAATGATAACCAAATTGTTGAAACATTACTAACCAATACTAACCTTGCTGCTAGTGTTCCAAATTTTGTTGGTACACCTGCATTCTTTGTTAATAGTATACAAACCAACGGCTATGATTTACAAACTCTTTCTAAGGAAATTGATAAAGCATTAAGCAGCTCTACTACTCACCCTATTAAATGATAAAAAAGTATATGCTCCTATCATTTGAAGACTGGTAGACGAAGATCAAAATTAGTATGTGACTACTGCGATCTTGAATAACGACAACGCAATTATTGATTTTCTATCTGAGTATACATGGCACAAAAGAAATTAAAAGATATCCAAGAAAGGATTAATAAATTTAAAACAAATAGTCATCAGAGGCGTCCTAAGCCTAATCCAGAAAAGCAAATTGATGCATTTGTTATTTCACTAGATTTGGTTTCTAGCGTGATGCTGGGGTTGATTGCTGGTTTTGCATTAGATAAGTTGTTTAATTCTAAACCATTTTGTGTTATAATATTCTTATTGATAGGTACGTTTGTTGGGTTTAGAATAATTTGGCAAAAATTAAATAATAAAAAATAATGTCACATAGTCCTTTAGATCAATTTGCAATAAAGAAAATAGTAGAAATTAATTTATTTGGTTTTGATATTAGTTTTACCAACTCCAGTTTGTATATGGTGCTTGCTGGGGTTATAGTTCTGTCGTATTTTTATTTAGCTTTAAAAGCAGAAAAAATTATTCCGTCTAGATTACAGCTTAGTGCTGAAATAATTTATGATATAATTACAGTGACGTTAAGTCAAAATGTTGGAGAGAAGGGGCGTAAATTTATACCATTAATTTTTACTTTGTTTATGTTTATTTTATTATGTAACTTGCTCGGAATGCTTCCTTACGGATTCACTGTTACTAGCCATATAGCGGTAACCTTCGCCTTAGCAATTATGATATTTTTTATGGTGACAATTATTGGTTTTATTAATCATGGTCTGCATTTTTTATCAATATTTTTACCTAAAGGTACGCCTATTTGGTTAGCTCCGCTTATGATCGTAATAGAATTATTTGCATATTTAGCAAGACCCATAAGTTTATCTTTAAGATTAGCGGCTAACATGATGGCAGGACATGTATTATTAAAGGTAATGGCAGGATTTATAGTATCATTGATGATTTTCCTTAAATTTTTGCCAATTCCATTAATTATTATCCTTATTGGATTTGAAATTTTTGTAGCAATACTTCAAGCTTATATCTTTACAATTCTTGCTTGTGTATATTTGAATGATGCTGTAAATTCACATTAGAAATTTTTATATTTAGGAGTTTATATAATATGGACATGACGTCTCTAAAATTTATTGGTGTAGGGCTTATGGCTATTGGTATGCTAGGTGCTGCCATTGGTGTAGGTAATATATTCAGTGCATTGCTAAATTCAATTGCTCGTAACCCTTCAGCTAGTGATCAATTACAAAGAGTAGCGTTAATTGGAGCTGGGCTTACTGAAGCTATGGGCTTATTCTCGTTTGTAATTGCAATTTTGTTGATATTTACTTAATATAACTATGCCTCAGTTTGACGTTGCTTTTTATTGTTCACAAATCTTTTGGTTGGTATTTGCTTTCAGCTTCTTATACCTTCTCGTTGATAAATTCATCGTACCGTTAACTGAAAAGATTCTTAAGAATAGGAAATCCTATATAGATACTAATATTGCTAGTGCAGAAAGTCTAGCAGCAAAAGCTGATAGTCTGCACAAGCAATATGCTAGTAAGATGGAAGAAATATCAAATATCGTAGAAAATCTTAAGAAAGAAGCTACAGATGTAATAGAAGCATCTTTTATATCAAAGAAAAAGCAGCTCGATGATCAATTGAAAGTACAAATTGAAAATAATCGTCATGATATAGAGACAATTAACAAATCGTTTTGGCTTGATGAAAATGATTCATGTATCAATTTAGCAAAATTATTAATTCAAAAAATTACCAATCAACAAGTTGATTTAGAATTACTAAGAGAATCTTACAAAAAGATAAAGTAATGGGATGAAATAATGGAATTATTTGATGAAAAATTTTGGTTAGCCATTTGTTTCCTAATTTTTTTGTATTTAGTCTATAGACCGATAAAAAATATAATTTTAAAATCGTTAGATGACAAAATTATTGCTATTAAAAACCAAGTTGCAGAAGCCCAAAAGCTTAACGAAGATATGGTTTTACTATTTGAAGATGCTGTAAAGCAAATACAACAGCTTGATGGTCTAAGAGAAGAGATGCTCAAAAATGGCAAAGAAGCTGCCAATAATCTAATTGAACAACAAAACGCGGAAATTGATAAATTCTTAGAAAGCAAAAAACTTGAGACTATAGATTTAATGAATAGGCAAAAACTAGAAGCTTCTCAAATGCTGCAGTCTGAGTTTTGTGATAAAATGGTAAAATTAGTAGCTATATATATGCAGTCTACAAAAAATAATGGCATGTCAGATAGTGAAATAGCCAAAAATCTCATGGAAAATCTACCATCAAAGTCACAATAGTGCCTATAAAAAAGTCGGTTTCAAAATAGTAGATAGCTTTACTCCATCTACAGGCTACTTTAAGGATGTGCTACATTATATTTAATGATTCTGAAGTTATAGCGATCCGATTAACATTACTTCGTCTACTGTTAGGAGTGTATAAGTTCCAGACGTCATTGCGAGACCACATAGTAGTCGTGGCAATCCATTTTTGGTTGCTTTTATGGGTTGCTTCGTCGACCTACGGCCNATTTATTGCATTTTTTGACCTGATTAAATGTTCTTCAAACCTTGTGAAGTCTAGGGTTTACTAAAATCAATTAATTGGCAACTCGTGTTATTTTGCAACAATTTCGTGGGGATACATCAGCTCGCAATGACGTTATCTGTCATTGCGAGACCACATAGTAGTCGTGGCAATCCATTTTTGGTTGCTTTTATGGGTTGCTTCGTCGACCTACGGCCTTTCTCGCAATGACGTTAGTCTATATGCGTGGCTAACCTTCTCGGGTTAGCTATATAGTCAATTCAGGAGGATTTGGTGCTAGGAGCGATGGAGCGACGCCTATAAGTAATAGGCGAGCATTGAGCGACGACATCACCAACTTCTCATCAATTGACTATATCCTCACTGTCCGGCAAAAATCCTCTATATTGTGCATCCCAGAGAGTTTTATATAACTCTCCTCTAGCGATTAACATAGCATGAGTACCGTCTTCCACAATTTTACCACGCTTGAATACTAAAATACGATCCATGTGTAAAAGTGTTGATAAACGGTGGGCAACGACTATAGTTGTAGCATTAGTGGTTTCCAAAACTTCATCTATAGAGTTTTGAATTAAAGCCTCGGTTGGCGAGTCAAGTGCCGATGTTGCTTCATCTAAAATAAGGATGGGGGCATTTTTTAAAATAGCTCTAGCGATTGCAATTCGTTGCCGTTGCCCGCCGCTTACTTTTACCCCTCGTTCACCAACTATTGAATGATAACCATTGGGCATCTGCAGAATATCATCATGTATTCTAGCTTTTTTACAGGCTTCCTGAATCTCTTGTAAAGTAGCATCATATTTAGCCAGCTGCAAATTTTCTAGGATAGAACGATGAAACATCGTAATATCCTGTGGGATTACTGAAATATTGCTTCTTAGTGACTCTTCCGTTACCTGCGAAATATCATATCCATCAACTAAAATAGTTCCGCTTTGCAAATTGAAATATCTTAGCAAACATTTGATTAAGGTAGTTTTGCCAGCCCCTGATGTCCCAACTATACCAATCCTTTCTCCAGCTTTGATATGTAATGTAAGATTGTCAAATATATTATCTACACCACTACCATAGTTGAAGGTTACATCTTGATATTTAATATCACCTTTGACAGAAGGAAGCAACTTAGCATTTTCTGTATCGGTGACATTTGAGATAGTATTAATAAAGTTGTATGAAGATTTGATAGCAGCGATTTTAGGATTAATGGAAAATATTATATTATCTAATAATTGATCAATCGCCCATTCAATTCTAAAAGTAATCACCATACTAATGGCAAAATCACCAGCAGTGATTTGTCCAGTTTTATATAAATATGCTACCACAAATATTTGAGCCGCTGCCATTAGAGTAATTAATATGCTATCAGTCAAGTCTACATAATAAGCATCATATACCCGAGTTTTTCGATCCCAACTTTTCCATTGATCAATGGCAGGCAGGAGCTTTAGTTTCAGTTCTGTCCAAACATTGCCAATAATTTTAATACCAAAAATATTAGCAACAGAGTCATTGATAATACCTACCGCTTCTTGTCGTGCCTTAACATATTCTTCTTGTAACTGTATTTGTTTCTGGAGTAAAACTGATAATATTGGTACATACACCACAATAAAAACAATTAACACTCCGGCTATCTTGTAATTCATTGTACACAAAAATATTATGCCACCTACAACAACTACAATATCTCTCAAAGCACGACAAAGAATAGTGATAACAGTTATAATGCCATCTTGAAAATCAGTGATTTTACTGGCAATTTCTCCCGATAAATGTGAATCAAACCAATGCAAAGAATGTTTCATAGTCTTGTTGTAGGCATATTCAACGATTTCTGCCAGCATCACTGGTTTGTATTTAATGTCAAAAAGCCTAAAGGTAAAATATACCCCGTGGTGCATCATTTTATATAATACAAATATTAAGAGAAGTAGGGTAACATTGTCATGTGGATTCTTGGCAATAGTATTAATAATTTCTCTAATTTGATAATTAACAAAAATATCAAGTAGTACACCACAGATATATATAAGGACAATGCTAGATAGGTATACTCGATATTTGTAAGCCAAGGAGTATAAATATGATTTTAATCGATAATTTTGCTGTTTGGTAGAGACCATAAAATATTTCTTTCTAATGATGCAAAAATGCACTTCATTATAACAGGTTATAGCTTCCCCACTAAGCACTTTTTTAGGATTTTTTAATTATTCTATATCATTGACAGAAACCAGACATCACAATATATTTAATAAAATAATTATAATGAGCAGCATAGTGCAAAAATTCCTAAAATATTCGGTAGCGTTATTTATTTTAATAATTGTTATATTGCTGATAACCCCTTTATTTATTTCTTTGGAATCATATAAAAAACTAGCCTCTGATAAGGTCAAAGAAATAACTGGTCGAGAACTACAAATCAATGGAGATATCAGCATTTCTTTGCTGCCCATTCCAACTATTATCGTTAAAGACCTAACACTTGCCTCTCTAGATGGTGCTAACTACCCTTCTTTATTGGATGTTAAGGAAGTAAGTGCTTCTATTTCTATATTATCTCTAATTAAAGGAAAGATCGACATTTCAACGATTGAAATCAACCAACCAGTAATTAATTTAGAACGGATGAGTAATGGTTTAGCCTCTTGGGAATTTGCCAAAATACCAACCAATGTTAGTACAACCCCAACTGATAAAATGAACGATAGCAAAGCTCCATTTTCTTTATATATCAACTTAATTAAAATTGTTAATGCTAAGTTAAATTATGTTGATTTTACTGATAAGACTAAAGGTAATAACGCTTCTCCAACAACCATAGATATTGACAGATTAAAAATCAAATATCTTCATGGACCATCTGATTTATCCTGTAAGTTTTCTTCTTCTGGCAAGAATTATAATATCAAAGGTAATATACAAGACAAGCAGGGTATCATATCTTTAACAGCAGATTTAAATGCTCTGCAAGAAAAGGTTAATTTTTCAGGTAACTTTGCTTACGATAATATGACTTTTGCTGGACAACTTAAACTGGAAGGAACTGCTAAAAACCTACAAAGTATTTTTCCTGATATGTCTATCCCTAACGATTTAGATCATAAACTAACTTTTAACGTTAATAGTGATAAGAAATTATTAAAAATTAGTGATATTGATTTTACCGTAGGTAAGTTATTAGCTAAAGGTAATGCTAACTTCCACTTTCAAGATAATAAGGTAGATTTAAAAATTAAATTGTTAGATAAGACATTTTCTCTGGCAACAAGCTTTGCTTATTTAGATCAAAATTTATCTCTAAATAACCTTAATTTTACTGTAAATAAAGCTAATTTAACAGGTAATGTAGGGGTTAAGGATTGGGATAAAGAGCTAGTTGTTTCTTATAATGTAAAAATTAGTGAGATAGCAGCCATTGCTAGTTTATTTGGCATGACTCTACCGATTAATCTTGGAGATATTTGGCTAAAGGGAGAGACTGTTAAACAACAAAATAAACAACAGAATTCTCTTAAAACTAATATAAATAAATTTACTGTTCAGTTAAAAAAGAATCCTATAAATCTTAGTGGAGTAGTAACTATCAATTTAGCTTCTGCTAAACCAAATATTTTATCAGATATAACAATAGCTTCCTTAAATTTAGATGACTTAAGTGATACACCATCTCCTAATATGGCTGCTAATTCTGTGCAAAATGTAAATCATTCTGTTGTAGATAATTCTGTACCCTGGTCTAAAGATGTTATAGATTTATCATTTTTAAACAAGTTTGATGGAAATTTAACGTTAACTATACAGAAAATTATTAAAGGGAATCTGAACTTTGATAACGTCAAAACTAATATGTTGCTTGCCGGTGGTGTGCTAGATATTAAATCTATAAATGGTAATTTATATGGGGGAACTTTATTTGCTACTGGACAAATTTCTTCGCAAGTTAACCAACCTGTTAGCTTTAAAGCTACTCTTAAAGATGCTAAGTTAAAAAATATAGTTTCGCAAAATATAGCTTCACAGGGAAGTAAAATTAAAGTTACACAAGGGACTGTTAATTTTGTAACAGATATCAAAACAAAAGGTCAAAGCCAATCTCAATATGTAGGTAACCTATTTGGTACAGCAACATTAACAGCATCTGACGGTATAATTAGTGGATTTGATTTACAAAAACTATTAGATAACCTTAGAAATATTAAAAACCTGGCAACTATTTTAAAAATGCTCGATGTTTTCTTGGCAAGTGGTGAAACAAATTTTCAAAAGCTTGCGGTGGATAGTGGAATAAAAGAAGGGGTAGTTAATATAATAAACGGTAAATTAGATGTTGCTTCGTCAGAAGTCACAATTACTGGAAATGTTAACCTACCTAAATATACCCTTGATATGGATAGTACTATTAATGTAAATATAAATTCAATACCACCATTGAAAGTTCACCTGTACGGCAATCTGAATAATCCACAGCATAAACTTGATGCTAAAGCATTAAAGGAATATCTTACGAAGAATTTAGTAAATAGCGTGGTTGATGGCGTTAAGAAAGGCACAAAGCCTGAAGATCTATTAAAAAATATTATTGGGGGAAGAAAAAACAAACAAGCTACAGGAGAAGAAACACAAAATAATCAACAAAGAGAGCCTTCTAATAATAAGGATCCCATCAATAAAGTAAAATCTACCATTGAAAAAGGGCTAAAAGGATTATTTAAATAATAGTCATCCTAGTACTACAGTTGTAGATTGAATGTGAGTGTTCACGGAAAAAAGGTTAAAGATGTCATTGCGAGCTGATGTATCCCCACGAAATTGTTGCAAAATAACACGAGTTGCCAATTAATTGATTTTAGTAAACCCTAGACTTCACAAGGTTTGAAGAACATTTAATCAGGTCAAAAAATGCAATAAATTCTCAAAATTAGAAATTTTTTAAAATACATAGCGTTTTGATTATACTTTTCACGTGTCAAATAGTTCGTAAACTGCTTGACATCTAGGTTTCATGTAGCAAGAATTTCGTGGGGATACATCAGCTCGCAATGATGGTGTGTTGCACAAAGTGCCTCCTCGCTAATAGCACCAGTTACTATGGATAACATACTAATCGGGTTAGCTATAGATAATTTTTGACAAAAATTTTACGGTCTCTCATGAAAAAGAAAGATTTATCAATTTTAATAGGTAATAGTCTGGATCATTTTGATACGGCTATTTATAGTTTTCTTGCTCCAATTTTATCAATAGTCTTTTTTCCTAAAGATGACCCTATAGTTGCTTTGATCTTAACCTATGGCATGTTAGCAACTTCAATAATTACCAGGCCAATTGGTTCAATAATTTTTAGTATAATTGCAAAAAAACGAGGGGCAACTTTGGCTTTATCCTATTCATTAATAGGCGTGGCTATTACCACTATGTTAATAGGAGTTATACCAACTTATCAAATGATTGGCTGGTTTTCACCATTGATGCTGCTTATTATTCGAATGATGTTAGGAATTTTTGGTGAAGGAGAACATTGTATTGCCAAATTATATATTGTAGAAAATAAGACGCAGAGTCGAGGAGTGAAAGCATCTTACCTATACGAACTATCAACAATGTTTGGGATTATTATTGCCTCTTCTGTCAGTGCAATTCTAATTGGTTCTAGTCACCATGAATATTGGCGTTTATGTTTTATATTAGGAGGTAGTACAGGGATTGTAGGGGTTTATCTTAGACGTTATTCCAATATGTCTCAAAGAGCAATAGAACAAAAATCTTACCCATCAAATGTGATATTGAATAATAAGTACAATATTCTGCGTATATCTAGGGAGTGTTCGTCAAACTGTGTCAAGTTAAAAAAATAATCTTTTAAATATATAAAATAAAGATTATTGATGTTGTAAATAGCGAAGAATGTGGATAAGTTACTATCAACTTATCCACATGTTCTTCGCATAAAATAATAGGAAATTTGACATGAGCAAACCAATGAAACCAATTCAACTAGACCAAGTATCGCAAATACTTAATCAAGATAAATGTATAGAAATCATTCAAGGACTATACCAAGGTAAACCGCTACTTGGTGCAGGTGGACTGCTAACATCATTAGTTAAAGATTTTACACAACTTGCCCTAGAAAGTGAAATGGATTGTCACTTACTGGAAAATAGTTTAGAACAAGGGAATAACCGGAGAAATGGTCTTACTACTAAAACTATGAAGACGGCTTCAGGTTCTTTTGAACTTGAAACGCCAAGAGATCGTAATGGTACTTTTGAACCACAATTAATAAAAAAAAAGACAGACTATTTTAAATGAAGAGTTAGATAATAAAATATTAGGCCTGTATGCTCTTGGAACTTCTTACGAAGGGATTGCTGGACACCTACAAGAGATATATGGTGTAGAGGTATCAGCTGCGACGATT
>NZ_MWZE01000068.1 GCF_002259525.1 Rickettsia endosymbiont of Culicoides newsteadi
TTGATTGTCTCTATGACAATTTTTGATTTCTCCTCAGCACTATATTGCCTTACTTGTTTTTTCATCTCTAGCTCTCCTTTTTTGCTAAAGAATTCTATCTCATTTCTTCTATTTTTGTGTCCAAAATATGGAGACCATTATAATATGGTGAAGATCAAACTGCTTGTCTCCAAGGAGTATTGGAAGATATTGTTAATAGTGTAACTGAAATAAATAAAGATTTTTATAATGAATTTATTAAATTGCAAGAACAAAATTTAGAAGAAGAGAGAGCAAGAACTTCTATCACAGAAACCAATATTCAGGAATTTATTGGCGTATTAGCTAAGAAGTTAATAAATTTTGTTGAAGACAAACCAGTATTACAAGAACGCCTTGCAGACCTTGATTTCGTCACGATAGATATGGAAAAACCACAATATATTAGCATAAAACAGCAAGAGTTTTTAGCACAGATTAATACAGCATTTGCAGAAATCAAAAAATACTTACCTAATTATAATAGAGAAATACCAACATCTGATGAATATGATCTTATAATCAAAATGTTAGCAAAACATCCTCTTATAGAAAAGTTTGCAACAGCCCACTATACATTGCAAGAACTTGCATTACAGCTAGAAGATTATATATCTGCCCATTCATTAGTTAAGGGGTCTTCACCATTGGATGACCAAGATGGTGTTGAAATAATTGGGAATGAAGGATACTAATAATAATTGTCACCCCTGCGAAAGCAGGGAGTTTAGATTCCCGCCATTGCTAAGAATGACACAAGGGCACAACTGTTGAAAGTTAGAAGAGGAAGCGGTTTTAAACCGGATAGTTTAAAAGTCGTATGTGGTCAACGTCTATTAGCGAGAAAGACCGTAGGTCGACGAAGCAATCCATAAAAGTAACCAAAGATGGATTGCCACGACAACTACGTGGCCTCGCAATGACAAAAAACCTATCTAAAACCCGCTTTACCTTCTAACTTTCAACAGTTGTGGACACAAGGGCAGCTGTCACCCCTGCGAAAGCAGGTATCTTAGATTCCCGCCATTGCTAAGAATGACAAGGGACTCAATAGACCTCTTGCATAACCTAAAGATAATTTATGCAAAAGGTCCAATGACAATTAAACCAGCAAAGCATTAGCCACAAACTTAGTTAATGTAGGCGGCAAGAATGATGTTAATTCTTTATTGACTTCATCAATATTCTCTATTTTATTACCATCTCGACTTAAGGTCATCTCACCAGAAGTAACATGCTGCATAACAAGTTCAATGATTTGCTTGTGGTCATTATTACCGTTCATATATCGTAGAGCAAACCTCTCAAAAAGATTAATAGCTACCACTTCATATCTTTGGTTTGTTACCCACATATTAGATGTATGAGTTACCTGATATGAAATAAGCTTTGATGCTTTAGGTTTATCAAGATTTACTTCTTTCCTATTATTCTGTAAGGTGATATTAATATATCCTTGCAACACTAACTTCATGGCATTAGCTAAAAATTCAGCCTTTATTTCATTCAGTTTTGCTCCTTGCAGTTTTTTATTACTACTAACAGCAATTTTATCAAAACTCATTGGATTATTGATATTCTCAGAGAAAGTATAGAGTATCGCTTTCATATAAGGAGAAGATGTTGATAAATTATTATCCTTATTACCATTATGAAAAAACTTGGCGACTTCAGATGAATTAAGGTCTATATCAACAAGAGGCTTTTCTGGCACTATATTAAATGTCATATTAAATTTAGTAATATCCTCATTTTTGATAGCTCTGTTTAATTTAATATTATTGTGACAAAGTAAGGTTGACCTAAATCGACGATTGGTAATGAAGTCCATATATTGTTCTATTCTAACAATATCATTTATTGCTTGTAATTTCTCTACCACTTTTGCCGGCATATTTCCTAGATACATGGTGGAAATATTACAATCAGACAAATACTGTAAATTATTTTTTTTAGCCTCATCCATAAATTCATGAAAATAATATTGTACATTATCTTCTTCTAAATGGTCATGACGCAAATAATGGTCATTTTGTTTGGCAAGTAAACTAGCTTCATTTTGTAATACTTGAGAATAAGGCGATTTAGAAGATTCCAAACTATCATTAACGAATTCAAGTAATAACCTAGATTGAGTAATTTTATCTTGAATGTTATTAAAGGCATTTGAGTGATAAAGCATCATATCTCTTATAGTACGAATCATATTCCAGCCAGGTAGGGTATTATAACTAATATACATGATGCCGTTATCTGATAAATTTTTATTACCTATCTCAAAAATCTTATCCTGGACAATTTTTGGCACCCAAGAGATTACTCCATGACAAATTATATAATCAAATTTACCAAATGATTCATCAATATCCGTAATAGAATAATGTCGGAATTCTATATTTTTAAGTTCTAATCCTTCTTTATGTTTATTAGCTTCATCTATTTGTACTTTAGATAGATCAACTCCAACAAAATGTGCTTTAGGATAATTGACAGCATGAGGTATTAAATTACCTCCTGCCGCACACCCTAGCTCTAAAACCCTTGCAGTCTCAACTGCTGGTGATTGCATACCAAATAACACAGCAAGTGTTTGTAGATGGTATGGAGATGTTAAGGCATACGAATAACTCTCATAAGGCAGTTCATCGTATGTATTCTGAGATGTTGAGGCAAGCTCTAAATTAGCAGTCATATGTTCTCCACACTAAAATTTAAATGTATTATATACTAAAAAGTTTCATGTACTAATAGTCTTTTTACATTAAATTGGTAATTTATAAGTAAATCCTATACCAAATTCTCCAACCACTATGGTTTTTTTGATAGGAATTGCTGGGATAAATTTCTGAGTTTGCATATCCAAAGTATCATAATTAATCTTTATGGAATGAGCAGCTTGTAATTTTACTGCTATATCAACGCTAAAATTACTAGATAAATCCTTAGAAAGCCCAAGACCTACTTGCCAAGCAAAACAATTACTATCAGTGGTTCTAATTCTAAAATATTCTACATCCATTAACTTCCAGCGAGAAGAAGCGGAACTAACTTTTACCTGAGCAATTCCAGCACCTAATATGACAAAAGGAGTCATTTCTTTAATTTTGTCAAAATCATATACAATATTAAGCATATATAAATTGGAAATTATCTTAGTGGCACCCGGAGTTTGTGGTATAATTAAACCGGCAACCTCTTGTTTGGGTAAAACATAATTTAGCCGGTATTGTGGATGATGTGTTGCTGAAAACTCAATAGCCATTTGCGGATAAAAGCTGTAACCAATCTTACCGCTATACATTTTAGAGCTTTCTAAGGTGAAATCACTACCGGAACTATGGCGAAATTTTTTTACCACCGGCTGTACTATTCCGGCTTCTGTCCCAATATAAAAAAATCTCTGATCAGCCTCAGGATTAACCTCATCTGCCTGAGCATTGGTAAAAAACAAGGAGCCTATATAAATAGTAGATAATATTTTTACTAATTTATTCATTATAATTTTATGCTTATTGAAAGCGAGCATTATATAATTATCCACTGATAGGTCAATATAAAAGATTTTTATCTATTAGCGAAAAGAATGGGTAAATCTATAGTAATTGCTTTAGCCGGATAGTTCTATAAGATATATTATGGAAAATAAGGTTAATATATGATTAATATTATTAAAAATTTTTAAAAAATAATATCTTTGTTATTAGTGGCACTAAATTTTATGGTATATTATTATGGATTGCTTCGTCGTGCGGTTTCCGCACTCCTCGCAATGACGTTTTTGGGATGTATATAAGTCATTGCGAGACCACATAGTGGTCGTGGCAATCCAATTGTAGGTACTATGGGTTTAGATTTCCGTCGTTGCTAAGAATGACAAGGGATCCAATGTCACCCCTGCGAAAGCAGGTATCTAGATTCCGCACCAAAGCGGGAATGACAAGGAGAAGCGGGAATGACAGGGTAAAAAACGTCATTGCGAGAAGGCGTAAGCCTCGAAGCAATCCATTTTAATCGTTTTTTGGATTGCTTTGTCGCTACTAAAGTAGCTCCTCGCAATGACGTTTGGCATATATGACATAATATAAATAGTGGTTCTTATGGGAAAAATTACAACAACAAAAGAAGAATTAGATTTTTACAAATCAGATAAAGACTTTCTAAATCAAGCTTTTAGAAACTCTATTATAGCTCAGGACTTTACGGCACTTGAATTATTATTTAAGTCAACTAACTTAAAATCTTGTTTAAAAATAAGCTCCAAGGAATTATTTTATGAATTAGTTCCATTAGTCAAAGATGATAACAATGTAAATATAATAGAACTAATAATTAATGAGTTCAAGGTTGATCTCAGAGAACAAAAAGATTCAGCAGCTAAAGCAACTTTACTTGATCAAGCTGCTATCTATGGATCTGAAAAAATTGTCAGTTTTCTACTTAGCAAAGGATTTAATCCTAATAATCAAGATTTTCAAGGACAAACTTCATTACATAGAGCAATAATTGCTAATAGTTTGCCAACTGTTATTACACTCATTAAAGCTAAAGCAGATTTAAATGTTCAAGATAATCAAAAATTTGCGTCTCTTTATTTCGCACGTTTACTTGAATATACTCCAATAGTCAACGAATTAAAAGCAGCCGGAGCAGAGCTAATTGCTCCAAGTGGTAAATTCTATAATTATGTAGCATTCGCCAAAGAGGTATTGAAGAACAAGGGAAAAGTAACAGCTAAACTTGTAGAACCGCAACCAGAGGAAGATAAAATCTTAGGCTTTTACAAAGGAATGGCAGATTTTTATAAAGCTATTTTATCAGAAAAAAATAACGAAAAATATTTTGTAGGTGCGATCGATGGTATAAAAAGCTTCCTTGAGCAATTAGCAAAACCTTCTGAGAAGATGTCATCTGATGAAATGCCATATGTCATTAACAGCTTAGAAACGTTAATTAGATTATATAAGCACTATCAATATCAAGGGAGTGCTGAATTGCAAAAATATCTAATAGATAAAGCTATACCCTTGGAGTTATCTACTATTCTGACAGTATTATATAATATAATGTGTGTAGAGTACTTAGAAGTAGCAGATGGCAATAATGCCATTAAATATGCTGAATATGCCCATAATTATCTAATTAAGAGTTTCAAAAAACTACCAGCTGGAACATATAATGAATCGTTATATGAGATCTTATTTAATCTAGGATTAGCGTGGAAACATTCTGATATAGCAAAGTCTTTAGAGTATTTTTCTCAGGCGGAAAAATTAACGCCAGATGATCAAGGGGCAATAATGGAACAATTAAACCATTATATTAATAATGGTGATATTTACAATATTTCAAGGCAAATAGCAAAAATTAAAGATAGTGCTATTAGAGAGTTGTATCAAATAATGCTTAATATTGTTGGGTCTGCACCAAATTTTTCTATTTTAACAGCATTAGAAAACCATGCAAAGACGTTAACAGATCCAGCACTGCAAAATTTATCTACAATAATGCTGCAATTTGCATCTAAGCAAGATGCTTCCCTTGCAGAATTAGGTACGTTTTTTCAGAATAATACACATCAGAACGATTATTTAGCGATTTATAAAGAAATATGGATAAAATTCTTTTACAACATAAGGAATTTAACAAAGCCATTGAGTGTTGAAATGAAATCACTATTTGTTGTACAAAGGAGCTTAATATACCAATTAAATTATTTAAAATATTAAAAATTTGTAAAGAAGCTGGGTTATGGCAAGAAGGGTTAGAATTTATTAACCAGCAGTACAAACAATATCCTGAAATTTTAGGACATCATACTTTCCCTCTTCTTAAATATCTAGAATTTATATTTTATAATCTGAACCCTGCTTACAGTTTCTAAAAGAGAATGCTAGTTTAGGCGATAGGTCTGCTCTGTTACTATCCTCTGCTCAAGATTTTGCTTTTTATATAGCTGTAGAAAAAGAGGATTTTAACACAGCCATGTGTTATTTAAATAACGTAACTAGTTTAGATTCATCAACTATAGCCAAAATAAAGATACTTAGTTCATTACTAGCAAGACTTCAAAAAGAGCAGGAACAAGTCCCCCTACCCCTAGCCCAGGCTGCTACCATAGAGACTGCAGAAGAGAATAATATTGTTTCAATCGATTTGATCAAGGATACTGACAAGTTAAATGAGTTTATTAGTAATCTTACTCCGAGGTCAATACATGCTTATTTTCAATACCAGAAAAAAGCTTTACTTAAAAAGTCATTAGACACTGCTACTAAAGAACAGCCAGCTACTTGGAATACTGGTAAAACGTCAATTCGGGATAAGGTTATAATTTAGAGGAAAGTCGAAATTGCAATTTATGGAAGGTTTATTTTTCTTAAGAG
>NZ_MWZE01000069.1 GCF_002259525.1 Rickettsia endosymbiont of Culicoides newsteadi
ATTTCCTGTGACCAATAATTAGCTCCTCCACATGCCTCCATAGCTACCAATGAACTTTTATCGAGATTGCTTAAATAGGCTATTAACTCATCTCTTGTAACTTTTTGGTAACCTATTTTTTTGCCATTTTGATCGACTTGCACCAAGTGCATACTATTTTTTGCTAAATCTATTCCTATTATAGTATTTTTTATGCTATTATTTATCATGGTATGGACCTATTAATTAAATTATTATTTAATTTGGAGCAGCTGAAAACTATTTTTCAGCTGACTCCGTACAAGTAAAGCATATTTCGCTTCACTCGTCCATACCATCATTCCCGCTTCGGTGCGGAATCTATAGATATCGCACCGAAACAGGGGCGACACTATAGTCAATTGATGGCTAAAACTTTCTCGGGTTAGCTATAGGTAGTGAAATTTCAACCAATAACCCGCCTAAAGCTTTACTATCCTGTAATGATATTGTCCCACTATGATCAATAATTATTTCTTTAGTAATAGCAAGACCAAGTCCAACATTCCCTGAATTATTAAGTGAACGGGACTTATCTGAACGGTAAAATGCTTTAAATACTAATAATTTCTCTTCGTCCTTTATGCCAATTCCATTATCTTCAATTTTTATTATTACATTAGTAGAGGTAGAGCATATAGTAATTTTTATTTTTGTAGAATATTTTATCGCATTATTTATTACATTAGATATTGCACGTTCAAAGTTGCTAGGCTTAATTTGTGTGTATACTGGTTGCCCTATCGTAATTAACTCAATATTGGCAGACCATTTATTTGTAACATTTAACATCCAAGAAGATAATTCGATTATTTGAGCTTCTTCTCCATTTTCTCCTCTAGCAAAATCAAGATATGATTTTATCATTTGCTCCATAGCAACTATATCTTCCCTAAGACCTTCTGTTTCCTCAGATTTGTTCATTAGCTCTAATTGTAACTTCATTCTAGTTAACGGAGTACATAAATCATGTGAAATCATAGCAAGCATTCTAGTTCTTTTGCTAATTTGCTTTTCAATGCGTTCTTTCATTTTAAGAAAAGCAATACCAGCCTTTCTTATCTCTTTTGCCCCAGAAGGTTTAAATGTTTGTAATTTGGTGATTCCTTGCCCAAATTGATCAGCCGCATCTGCCAGAATTAAAATGGATTTAATTTGGTTTTTAGAGAAGATTAAGGAAACAGAAAGTAGTAAAATGGTTAAGAAGATTAACCATAAGACAAAAATATAGGCAGTTGGATTCATCAACAATTTTGCTGGGAAAGTTATTTGTATTAAACCATCGGTTAATTGAAGTAGTACTTCAATTCTTCCTGAATCATTAAGCTTTACTATATTATTTTTATTAATTTTTACGTTAATAATATTTTTAAAAATCTCTAATTCTTCACTAATTCTAGGTTGCGTGGATGGCAAGGTTAATTTTGGATAAAACTGATATGACAAATTTAAATAATTTGTCGCTATGGTATTTTTTTCTAATAAATTATTATCGTCTTTTTCAAGCAAGGAAATAATCTCATTAGCAATAATATTACTAGTATAGTAAGAAACATTATACCAGTGACGATCATAGAACAAAAACACTGCTAGAATTTGTCCTATTAATGTCGGAACAATGATAATGAGTACAAATCTAGCCAGTAATGTTTGTGGAATAATTTTATGTATAGATAGCATATCCGCTATTCCGAATGGTTTTTAAATATTTTGGTTCTTTAGGATCATCTTCTATCTTACTCCTTATTCTGACAATTTGTACGTCGATAGAACGAGGGCTGAGTCCTCCCATTATTTTTGATAACTCATCACGTTTCATTTCTTGTCCGATGTGGGTTAATAGTACTTCTAGTAGTTTTGTCTCTGTAGAGCTTAATGGTACCAGTTGATTATTTTTTATAAATTCCTTTGATTCGAAATTATAATAATTATTGCCTAACCGTTTGATTTTATCTTGTTTTTTATAATTATTATAGCTATTTAATAGATTGTTGATTCTTAATAATAATTCTTTCGGTTCAAAAGGTTTAGTTAAATAATCTGATGCCCCGGCTTCTAAGCCCTTGATACGATCATTTGGTTCTGACAATGCAGTTAGCATAACAATTGGTACAAGGTCTTTGGTAGCTCTTATAGTTTTAGCAAAATCAAGTCCTGTAACATTTGGTAACATGACGTCCAAAATAATTAAGTCATAAATAGAAGATTTTAATAATTCCTCAGCTCCTTCGACAGAATGTGTTGTTGATACTAAAAAGCCGTTTTTATACAAAAACTGTTTTAAAAGTTTCTGTATTCTAGTATCATCATCAACTACAAGAATGTGGGGTTTTGAGCTTTGCATAAATAAATTTTAGGTAATAAAAATTACTATAGTTTAATAGTAGAATATTAACAATGACAATAATACAAGAAAATATACTAACTGAAAAGCCGTTTAAAAATCTTAATCAATTATCAGGTTATATTTGGATTAATGGTAGATTTATTGCTTGGCAGGAAGCCAAGATACATGCTCTTACTCATAGTTTGCATTATTCTGGTGGAGTTTTTGAAGGAGAAAAAGCCTATAATGGTAAAATTTTTAAATTAGAAGAACATACACAACGTTTGATAGAGTCAGCAAAAAGTCTAAGCATAGAGGTGCCATATAGTTTTGAAAAGATTATAGAAGCTCACCAGCTACTTATAACAAAAAATAATATTAAAGATGCGTATATTCGCCCATTAATTTGGTTTGGTAGTGAATCTCTTAATCTGATTAATGTAAACTTATCGGTTAATCTATTAATCGCTGCTGTTCCATCAACTCTTAGACCTTCTGGGGCCTTAAGTCTGCATATTGCTCGTTGGCGAAAATGTCATCCAAACTCATTGCCCCCACAATGTAAATCATCAGGACATTATAATATGATGATAGTATGCCAGAAAGAAGCTAAGTCTCTGGGGTACGATGATGCAATTTTATTAGATTGGCGGGGATATGTTGCTGAATGTAGTACGGCAAATATCTTCTTTGTTAAAGATGATCAATTATTCACTCCGATAGCTGATAGTTTTTTAAATGGTATAACGCGTCAAACAATTATAAAACTTGCTAATGATTTAAATATCAAGGTTATAGAAGAGTATATAACTCCAGATAGGGTAGGGGAGTTTAATGAATGTTTTATGACTGGTACAGCTGTAGAAGTTAAGGGGATTAAATCGATTAACCTTGGTGAGCGAAATGTCATCTTTGAAGATAGTAAAATTACTAATTTGCTAAAAAAAGAATATAATGACTTAGTGTACAAATAAATAGTGATATACTGAGGTTATGTAAAGTACTTTCGTCTATTAGCGAAGAGTAGCTTGGCAATACCGTCATTGCAAGCGAACGTATGTGAGTAAAGCAATCCACAAAAATGATTAAAGATTAAATGGATTGTTTCGTCGCTACTAAAGTAGCTCCTCGCAATGACTAATTATAAACGTAGCCGTCATTGCGAGACCACATAGTGGTCGAAGCAATCCATTTTGGTCACTTTTTTGGATTGCCACGTTACCGCAAAGCGGCTCCTCGCAATAACGGAATGTTGTAAGGTAGCTCCTCGCTAATAGACGATTAGGGGGCGAATAAAAATAATATGAATTTAACAGGTGTTTATGGAAAATAATATATTCAAAGGAGTCATTACAGCTATGATAACTCCTTTTAAGGAAAATAAATTAGATTTTGCTTCTGTGGAAAAGATAGTGAATTATCAAATTGCTAATAAAGTTGATGGGATAGTGGTTGCTGGTTCTACTGGTGAGGGACCTAGTTTAGCTTTGCAGGAATATCAGTCTTTATTACAAGCGGTTATCGAAATTACTAACAAACGTATACCAGTAATAGCTGGTTGTTCAGCCATGACTACTAGCACCGCCGTAGATATGGTACAAATATGTACAAAAATTGCCGTTGATGGATTTATGTGTAGTATTCCTTCTTATGTAAAGCCAACTCAAGAGGGAATATATTGGCATTTTGAGACTATCCATAATGCCAGTAATTTACCAATAATGCTATATTCAGTACCTAGTAGAACTTTGGCAGACTTTTCAGATGATACGATAATTAAGCTCAGTAAACTACCGCGTATTGTCGCCCTTAAAGATGCTGGTAACGATTTAGAACGCCCATTACGAATTAGGTCTATGGTTAAAGATTTTAGCTTATTATGTGGTAATGATGAATTAGCTTTATCTTACAATGCTCATTCGGGGGTAGGGTGTGTTTCTGTTGCATCTAATATCACGCCTAGTTTGTGCAAAAAATTACAGGATAATTGTCGTGATGGTAATTATCAGGAAGCTCTGCAAATTCAGCAGCAATTATTACCTATATATAAAGCATTATTTGCAGAATCCAATCCGATACCGGTAAAATATGCTGCGGCAAGATTGGGGTTATGTGCCAATGAATTAAGGCTTCCTTTAACTTCAGCTAGTGTAGCCACCGAGGAAAAAATAAATAAAGCTATGGAATATGTCGGAATATAAAAAAGTAATAGCACAAAATAAGAAGGCATATTTCAATTACTTTATTGAAGAAAAAATTGAAGCTGGCATAATATTGACTGGCAGTGAAGTTAAATCATTGCGTCAAGGAAAAGCCAGTATAGAAGATAGTCATGCAGAAAATTCAGCAAATGAAGTGTTTTTGTATAATTGTCATATTGCGGAATATGAAAAAGCTAATAGGTTTAATCACTCGACTAGAAGGACACGTAAGTTGCTCCTTAATTCGAGTGAGATAAAAAAAATAATTGGTAAGATTCGTTTAAAGGGTTATACTCTCGTAGCTCTTACTTTATATTTTAATAAGAAAAATAAAGTAAAAGTTGAGTTAGGAATCGCAAAAGGTAAAAAATTACATGATAAAAGACAGACAATTAAAGAACAAGATTGGAAAAGGGATCAAGGGCGAATTATGCGGGTGAAGTGCTAACCATCATAAATGGATTAGATTGCTTCGTCTAAGAAAAAATTAACGAATGGTAAATTAATGACAATAACTGCTGAATACCTAATTGAAAGAAAGCAAAATAAGACGAAATTAATGCTTTGGAAGCTAGCAACAATTTTTATGTTTATAGTTTTAATTGTGGTGATGATTAAGCAATTTGATTTGACAAAATCTGAATATATAACTACTAATAGTAAATATATAGCTGCTATTTCAATAGAAGATATCATTTTTGAAGATGCAAAACGTGATACAAGATTGGAAAAAATCATTGATGATGATCAGATTAGTGCTTTAGTGGTTAATGTCAATTCTCCTGGTGGAACTGTTGTTGGTTCAGAGAAAATTTATAATATACTCAGGAAAATATCTGCAGAAAAGCCGGTAGTGGTTGTTATGGGTACATTGGCAGCCAGCGGCGGATATTTGATATCCTTAGGAGGTGATTACATAATTAGTCATAATGGGACAATTACCGGCTCAATTGGTGTGATTCTTCAAACTCTAGAAGTCACAGATTTAGCAAAAACTTTAGGTATTACCTTTAATAATTTTAAATCAGGAGAATTAAAGGCAGTTCCTAATCCTACTGAAAAAGTCACAGAAGCTGTTCGTCAGGCAATAATGTCGAATGTACTAGATACTTATGATTATTTCATTGAACTAGTGGCTTTAAGAAGGAATATACCAATTGATCAAGTTAGAGAACTAGCTGATGGGCGGATATATTCTGGTCGCCAAGCTTTAAAGCTAAAGCTTGTTGATGCTGTGGGGTCACAGGATGATGCGATTAAATGGTTACAGGAAGTTAAAAAAATCGATAAGGATTTGAAAGTAAAAGAATTTAAAATAAAACCTAAACCAAAATTCCTTGAGATTATAATGGAAGATTTTGATAGTATTTTACCAAGTTTTTTCAAAAATAAATTTCAAGGATTGGGGGCAATCTTTTGATTTATGGCAAAAAAATCTGACTTAGTAAATAAAATATCGGAGGAACTTAATTATCTTGCTAAGGAGGATATAAAAGATTCGGTAGATTTGGTTTTGGATTATTTACAATCTAGCTTAGCTGAGCAAAACCGTATTGAAATTAGAGGTTTTGGCAGTTTTTCAGTTAGGCAGCGGAAATTTTCAAATAGTGAGCAATCATATAAAACCGTCTATTATCGTATGCCTAAAAATTATGGTAACATATAGGGTATTAAATTTACTCTTCATCCCCATCTTTTATTAAAATCAATTTATTGCAAGATTTTTAGTGGAGAAGATGATAAAATAGCATTAGTTATCAATATAGAATTAAGAGGTTGTATTATATGTTTTTATCAAAATTTCTTGACCCTAAAAATGATTTTTG
>NZ_MWZE01000007.1 GCF_002259525.1 Rickettsia endosymbiont of Culicoides newsteadi
GATAGGGGAGATTCCTTATTTGAGGCAAGTTGTAGAACGTTAAAATTATTGTATGAACCTATATGTTAGCTGCTATAACATAACCATGATTGATTGAAGAAAATTAACTGTATTATTTTCAAGTTCTATTACGAATTTGCTGTTGAGATGATGTCTTGGGCATTGATGATATTATCTTAGTGGGTGTATTGGTTATATGACGTTTTAAGTTACTCTGAATTTGCTTTAATTCACTATTATGTATTAGCAAGTCACTTGCCTCAGAGGGAATAGTTTGCGATATATTGATATTACATCCTTGATTCTTTGCTACTTCTTGTAGCATTGCTTCATATTGACCCTTGGTCACCGGGATAGTGTAAATATGCTTCCCTCTTTGTATATATCCCATAGCATTTTTATCATCACTGGTAAACTTTAATGATAATGGATTGGTTATTTCTACTAGTTTTCCTTGCTCGTTATAGTGAGTAGTAAAATAAAGTGCCTTTGAGACCTCAATATTTTCACCTTTCTCATTTTGCACTGGAAATGAAAGATGCACTGCTGTACCAGATGGTTTGATGGCTAATGGCAAATTAATATTGCGATAATTGCTAATCTCTGTTTCCGTTACTCCATCTTCTAAAATTACTTTAGTAGAGGTTTTAACCTTAGTTTCTGTTAATTTAAATAATTCTTCATCTTTGACTTTAATAACCCTTGACCTGGTATCAGTGGTATTGTCTATTGGTGTTTGATTGCTCCAAGTTAACGGTTTGAAATTATTAGCATGGTGGATTTTTGCATAGCTTTGCACTTCATCATTCATTGCTTGAGTCACAGTACTCTTTGTAATAGAGCTAGCCCAGGTTTTTTGTATTAATTCGTTGTTATTTTCTACAAATTCTTTAAATTGCTGAGAATTAATAGCAAGATTAGTCACTGAGATTGCTGTAATATTTGCTTCAGCAAGGATGTTTTTTAATGTTGTTTGTTGTTTAGCAATAATTTCTTGCCTAAAAGCCAATGTTACCAAATCTACTTTAATCGGGGCTACTATGGCTGGTACTATTTCAGATGGAGCTACTTTGTAGGGTGCAGTCTGTTCAGTAGCTTGAGTTTCAGTAGTTGTTGTTATCGCATCACTAATATGCATAACATCTAGTGCTTTTTTATAGTCAATTGATGAGAAATTGGGAACGTCGTCACTCGTTGCTTGCCTATTACTTATAGGCGTCGCTCCATCGCCCCTAGCACCAAATCCTCCTGAATTGACTATAGATATTGGTACAGATAGATCAGTTCTTTCTAAAGTAGAGTTTGTTAGTGCTTTTTTTTGCTCTTTTACTATTTGAGCTATTTCTTTAATTAACAGTACTTCTCGAGTTTTATTACCTAAAATATATTCAATATAGTTTCCTTCTGTTTTTTTCTTTAATTCTAGTCTTTTCCTTTGGTCGATTATATTGCTAAAATAATCGAAGTGTTCTTGAACTAATTTTTTTAATTCTGGCTTGTTAATTTTTCCTTTTTTTACTAAAAGACCGAGTTTAATTTGTAACCCATATTCTTTTAATGATTGTTGTCTCTTTTGCATAGTTTCTTTAAGAGCATCTTTAACATCAACAATCTTTATGTTTTCTGGTGCTATATTTTTAAATTTCTGGCTCATTGCCATTTTTGCCCAATTTGCTAGGGCTTTATCACTATAATATTTTGATAATTCAACGAAGCTATGGTCAATAGTATTGTTTAAATCAACTTGCGCAGTATCAAGTAAACCTTTTACAAATAAATCATTATACTTTTGGGTACTTGGAAATTCTCTAAAATGATTAGTTGGTCCTAGTAAGGGTAGATGTCTAGACCAAGAATGTGGACGTATCTCATAATCTAATTGGTCAAAACTTCCAGCAAAATCTAACCTAACTAGTCTAGGAGGGATAGTAGAATTGTTAGGATATCTTACAACTCCTATATTACCTGTATGAATATCAAAATCGCCTATTAATAAGCTAGTTGGAGCTATTTTATCAAAATCACTATAATGAAGTTCTTTAAAAGCTTTAGTTAAAGTTTTTGACAATAACTCTCTTGTTCCCATAAAAAATGGTCTTCCTTCTTTTGTTCGCAACCAACAGCTTGGCTTAGTTTTTGTAGACATACGGTTATCCATGTCAACATACATGTCTCCACTGTAATTCTTAAAAAATTCAGATTGCACATATACTTCAGACCCATCATTTTGCAGACCTCCTTCTTGATCTACTTTCGTGGTAAGATGATTAGGTACAATGAGCGAAACTTTGGCACCATGCTCTGGATTTGTTGCTTGAAAAATTTGGGAACCCAAAAACTCTGATATATTTTTTTCAGGCTTATTCTCCTTTTTAACCATAGACAGAATATCATTTTGGCTACTATATATTCCACCTAATTCTCCAGCTTCATTAGCTCCAGCTTCCTTTTTTTTGTAATATTGCAAATTGGTAAATTCTGACATTTATTATCCCTACTTAGTTAACCTGAATTTGATATAACCTATTGCAAATTCGGTTATATCTATAAATATAACAGATTTTTATGCTCCACTAATAGCTATTTTCATTATTTTTGCGATATTGTTTATTTTTTTCGTTCGGCAGATCAAACAAATATGTAAAATTAGCCGAGAGCGAGATAAGAAAAATAAAACTAATAGCTATGAACAAGAGAATGTGTTTATGATAACAAGTCTCGGAAGCAAGTTTAATCCAAAGAGCTTGCTAAAGTTCAATAAGAATCATTGGTCATGTGAGAATAATTTGAATTGGGTCAAAGATACAGTTTTTGGGGAAGATAAGTCAACTATAAGTATAGGAAAGGCTCCCTTGGTAATGTCATTACTCCGGGCAATAACTATTTCTGTAATACTTTATTTTCAAACAAAATTACTGAAACCAGAGAAAATTTTAATAATTATAGATACAAACTATTTAAAGTTATGGCAACTTAAAGTTGCGACTTTTAAATCGCCCTGCTGGATTGCTTAATTATAGTTGCTAAACATGTTTAATTGAACTAATATTAATCTTAGTAAACAGTAGATCAAACTTTATGTATCCAGTAAACATTACTTCTGCAAAAGCTCACTTGTCATCTCTACTAAAAGAAGTAGAAGACAAAAATGAAGAGGTTATTATTGAAAGAGCAGGGAAACCAATTGCTAAAATCATTAAATATAATCCTATGAAATCTATTAATAGGCTTGGGATATTTAAAGATAAAATTAAAATAACTAAAGATTTTGACAAATGGTCTGAAGAAATGGCAACAAGGTTAGGGATAAAGGACTAGTTGCGAAATTATTACTTGATACTCATACCTTAATATGGGCATTGTCTGAACCAGAAAAATTACCCCCTAAAATTACTAAATTACTTACCGATGTTAATAACATTATTTTTGCTAGTGTTGTTTCTTTATGGGAATTACAAATAAAAAAATCACTAGGAAAAATTATCTTACCTGATGCATTTGCACTTCAGTTACAAGAATGTGGGTATGAATTACTAAATGTTACTCCGGAACATATCTTGAAATTAGAAAATATTCCACTTTTACACAGATATCCTTTTGACAGAATGCTTATTGCACAAAGTTTATTTGAAAAGATGCCTTTAGTTACAAAGGATTCCGAAATACTGAGATATGATTTAGAGTTTATAAAATTTTAAGTCATCAAACCTCTAATATTTTGGTGGTTAATAACATATACGCCATTGCGAACCCATTTAATGGTCGAAGCAATCCATATGACAATTTATGGATTGCCACGCTCACATATGTTCGCTCGCAATGACGTTGACCACATACGATTTTTAAACTATCCGGTCTAAAACCGCTTCCTCTTCTAACTTTCAACAGTTGTGCCTCATATACCAAGAAAGTTTAAAAAATCTCGCAATTCTTGACGAGCAGCTACATGAGATATACTAAGTGTTTTACCATGATTAGCTGTTGTTAAGTCAAGTAATGTTAGCCCTTGTAAAAATAATTCCCGAAAAATTACTCTTTCACTAAAGCCTGGAGCAATCTTAAAGCTAATTCTTTTTGCTAATTGTTCAAGAGCAGCTCCCACTTTTCTTTTATTTAATGCATCCAAGTTGCTTAATCGATTACGCATAACAATCCAGTTAATTGTCTCGCCATTACGATTAGCTTTCTGCATCTTTTGCTCCCAAATCATTTGACTATAGATTGATGGGGCAATAATTGACAAATTGTCAGCGTTAACTTTGGCTAATACATCAAAATCAAGAAAACTGTCGTTAATTGGAGTAATTACCGTATCAGCATAAGAATGGGCTAATCTAGATAAGAAAGAGTAGCTTCCTGGCGTATCGATTACTAGATAATCAGCATTTTTTGTCTGTTCAATTATCTGTTCAAACCTAGTTCTTTCGTCCTCTTCTTTAAGTGCAACGACTTGTTCTTGACTTTCAGTCAAATGAAAATGCTGAGAAGTTTTAACCGTATTGTCCGGGTTTTTTAAATTGTAATCATCTCTGTTCTTTAAATAATTTGTTAAAGACCCCTGACGTGAATCAGTATCAATACTAGCCACCGTATAACCATTATACAATAAACCGGTAATTAGATGCATGGAGCAGGTACTTTTACCAGCTCCACCTTTTTCAGCCCCAAGTACAAAAATACGATTTGTTTGATTATTTTTCATAGTGATCTTGAATAAATTGATTAAGAAGTCTTACACCATAACCTACTGCTCCTATAGGACCAAGGGGATTGCCTTTTTTATTATAGGCAACACCGGCAATATCAAGATGTGCCCAAACCATACCTTCTTTAATAAAATTCGCTATAAACTGAGCTGCTGTACAACTACCAGCGGCTCCAGGGATGTTACCAATATTAGCAAGATCAGCAATGTCTGACTTTATCATCTCATCAAAATCTTTATGTAGAGGCATACGCCATAATTTTTCATTAACTTTATTGCCAACATCTATTAGCTTACCAGCTAATTCATCATTATTGGTAAAACACCCAGCATAAGTTTTACCAAGAGCGACAACAATAGCTCCAGTAAGGGTAGCCAGATCGATTACACATTGAGGCTTAAACTTTTCTTGAGTATACCAAATTGCATCAGCCAAGACTAACCGACCTTCTGCATCAGTATTATCCACCACCACTGTTTTTTTGGACATAGTGGTTACCACATCTCCTGGTCGTTGAGCATTGCCTGAAGGCATATTTTCTACCAGACCAACAACCCCGACCACATTAACTTGTGCATTACGACTAGCCAAAGCCATGATTGCTCCAACTACTGCAGCTGAACCGGCCATATCATATTTCATATCTCCCATATTGGCTGCTGGTTTAATAGAAATCCCACCACTATCAAAAGTAACCCCTTTACCAACAAAAGCGACAGGTGGGGTATTATCATCCAAGCCATTATATTGCATTACTACAAGTTTGGATTCATTTTGTGAACCTTGTCCAACACCAAGTAAAGCTCCCATACCAAGATTTTTCATTTCTCTTTCACCGATAATGATAATTTCAACTCCTAGCGGTTCAAGAAGTTCTAATATTTTTTCAGAGTAAGATTGAGGATTTTTTATATTGGCTGGTTCATTTATCATATCTCTAGCAAAAAATACTGCCTCAGCTAATGATCTTTTATCATTAAACAATTCTTCTGCTTTAGACTGATCCTCTATAGAAATCTCAAGAGAGTCTACAACAAATTTTTCTCCTTCACTTTGAGTAGTTTTGTATTTATCAAATCTATATGAAGCAAGCAAACAGCCGCTAGCTATAAGAGAAGCAACAATAGCTGGTTGATGTTGTCCGATATTATGAGAAATTTTTATACCAATAGTGCTAATTTTACGGCAAGTGCTACAGGATAAGATTTTTGCCCCAAGCTCTTCAATGCAAGAGGTTGTTAATTTTGTTTCATCACCAGTGCCAACCATAATTAAATATTTTATTTCTCCATCCTTAGCGATAGAATTAACAATTTTAATTTGTCCAAATTTTCCAGTAAATAGTAATTTATTTTGAATAGTTTTAGAAATTAAACCATGATGTTGTTGATCAAGTAGTAATAAATTACTGTCTAATTTCAGTTGTTCACTAATAAACACTATAGTTGCTTGATTATTTGATAATTCCTTACTGATAAAGTTAATGTTATTGAGCATAAATTCCTCTTATAATTTAATGGTCTAATTCTATTGATGTATGTTTACTTTGCAAGTATAAAAAATCCTATATAGTCAATATAAGTGATTATTTGAGTATACTATAAAATTTTCTTCCACTAAGTGGAAAAGTGATTAATTTTATATAGTAGGTTGTTTGAAGGAAATTTGAATATATCCGAGTCACGATATCTATCTTTAAACGCAAAATCTGTCATTCCCGCGTAGGCGGGAATCTAGTAAAGTCGTCATTGCGAGCCACCATAGGTGGCGTGGCAATCCATTTTTAATCACTTTTCTGGATTGCTTCGTCGACCTACGGTCTCCTCGCAATGACGGTTTCTCAATTATTGTTTTCTTGAACTGACGCTTATGCAGTCTTCCTCGTAATGATGTTAGTTTACTATGACTAAAACCTTCTCGAGTTAGCTATATAAAATATTTAAAAAATTATTATATTTTTTTAAATTTATACTTAGTGCTAGTCAAATTTTATTCTATAATGATATTGTTTTCAGATATAGGAGGCTGCCTCTTAGGATAAAACCAAGTAAGGAGTACACCAAATAATAAAGAGAGATTTAGTAACAAATTCCATTCTGTCATCGATATGCCAAATAATTTAACTGTTGCTTTGGTACAACTCGTGATCGGTTGGCTATAAAATATCTCTTTAATATCTTGGATTGATAAGTGTTTAGGAATATGGATTAAAGTTGAACAAAGAACACTTGGATTAACTATCCCCCTTTCTACGGTACTATGATAGCCTGCTAATATGCAAGCACCTAATAAATTTAGAGTGATAAAAAATAAAGTATATTTGCTTATTTTTTTAATAATTAATGCTACAACTGAAATCTTGATGATAAATAAATATGGGAATCTTTGATAAATACATAAAGGACAAGGTATAAAATGTAATATATATTCAACAAAATAAGCTAAAGATAAGGCAAAGATGCATATGCAAATTAGGGTTATATGTAAAATTCTAAAGCTATCTTTACGAAAAAAATGTACAATAGAAGGAATAGTCATAAGTAAATAATAATTTTTAATCGGTTATTGTCTAAGAATATTGTAAAAAACTCAAGAGATATATTTATAAATTTACAAAAAACCATGTATATTTATAATCTTGGTAAATCGAATCAAACTTATGGATATTATAAGATGTCAGAACTAGAAATTTTAGAAGATGCGGTTAAATCAAACGCTTGGACTTTTTTAGAAGCAAAAAGAATATTAGATCAATTGGGCGGCAAAACCCCAGCTAAAGGCTATGTATTATTTGAAACGGGCTATGGACCGTCAGGGTTACCGCATATTGGTACATTTGCAGAGGTTGCTAGATCTATAATGGTGCAAGAAGCGTTTAAACAGCTATCGAATATTCCAACTAAGATGTTCTGTTTTTCTGATGATATGGATGGTCTGCGTAAAGTTCCAAGTAATATCCCCAACCATGATATGGTGGCATTGCATATTGACAGACCTCTAACATCTGTGCCAGATCCTTTTGGTAAGTGTGAAAGTTATGGGCATTACATGAACGCCAAACTTCGCTCATTCTTAGATAAATTTGGCTTTAAATATCAATTTGTTAGTAGTACAGAATGTTATAAATCCGGTTTATTTGATCAGATGATGCTAAAAGTCATAGACAAATATGAGGAGATAATGGCTCTAATGTTACCAACCTTTCGAGCCGAAAGAAAAGCAACCTATTCGCCTTTCATGCCAATTTGTCCAAAAACCGGTATTGTCCTGCAAGTACCTATTAGCAAAGTTGATCGTTTAAACGGCACTATTAGCTATCAAGATGAAGAAGGAAAATTGGTTGAAGTTCCTGTGACCAAGGGGCATTGCAAACTACAATGGAAACCTGATTTTGGTATGCGTTGGGCTTCGCTACAAGTTGACTATGAAATGTATGGCAAAGAGCATATGAATAATGCTAAATTATATTCAGAGATTTGTCGAATTTTGGGTGGCATTGAACCAGTACAATTTTTTTATGAATTATTTCTTAATGAAGATGGAGAGAAAATTTCTAAATCTACAGGCAACGGTATTACAGTTGATCAATGGCTACAATATGCCCCTATGGAAAGTATGGCATTATTTATGTACCAGAATCCAACAAGAGCCAAACGTTTACATTTTGATGTAATACCTAAAAATGTTGATGAATATATTACGTTTAATAAAAAATATCATTTAGAAACTGATCAAGTAAAGCGTTTTGCTAATCCAGTACACCATATTCATCATGGGAATGTGCCTATTATCGAAACTTTTGGCATTAGTTTTAGCCTATTGCTCAACCTAGCATCAGTTTGTAATCCGGAAGATAAATCGGTACTTTGGGGATTCATCAGTCAGTACGCTCCAGATGCAACACCGCAAAATGCTCCGTACCTTGATCATTTAACAGATTTTGCCATTGGTTATTATAATGACTTTATTAAAGCGAATAAGTGCTATTTAACGCCTAATATTCAGCAAAAAGTTATCTTACAAGAAATTAGCACTATGTTATCTTCTTTACCAGTAGATAGTACTTCCGAACAGATTCAGGAGAAAATTTATGATATAGGTAATAATCATGGTTATCATAATTTGCGAGATTATTTTAAAGAATTATATCAAATATTACTTGGTCAAACTGAAGGACCAAGGCTTGGGTCTTTTGTTAAACTTTTTGGTATTCAAGATACTATAAATTTGATTGATGAAAAAAATAAGGCTTGACCAGCATTTAGTAGAATGCCAATTAGTTGATGATATTAACATCGCACGAAGCTTAATAATCCAAGGCAAAGTATATGTTAATCAGCAGCAAAATACTAAACCAGGTACGGGAGTATCAATTGATACTCGTGATATTATTATAAAACGCCCGATACATGATTATGTATCACGAGGGGCGTTAAAATTAATTGCTGCTCTAGACCATTTCAATATTGATCCACAAGGGCTGATTTGTCTAGATATAGGCTCTAGTACCGGTGGTTTTACTGAGGTTTTGCTTCGTAGAAAGGCTGAAAAGATTTTTGCGGTAGATGTCGGATATGGTGAACTACATCATAAACTGCGTAATAACCCTAGAATTTCAGTAATTGAAAGAACTAATGCCCGGTATTTAACAATTGAGCAAATTAGTTTGCCACCAGATATTATCGTTTGTGATGCCAGCTTCATTAGCCTTACTACCATATTACCCACTGCATTTGGTTTAGCAAAAGATAATTGCCGTCTAATTGCCTTAATTAAGCCGCAATTTGAAGTGGCCAAGAATGAGGTCGGGAATGGTGGTATTGTTAGAAGCCAACTCTTACATCAAAAAGTATGTGATAAAATTCAACAATGGCTAGAATCAAATTATAATTTTAACATATTTGGGGTAATACCCAGCCCTATTCTAGGAGCAAAAGGCAACCAGGAATTTTTAATTTATGGACAACGTAGCCCTGGTATTCCTATTACTATAGTCAATTGATGAGAAATTGGGGGCGTCGTCGCTCAATGCTCGCCTATTATTTATCATAGCAATTATCTTTACATGTAGATATAGTCAATTCAGGGGAATTGGGTAGCAGGAGCGATGGAGCGACGCCTATAAGTAATAGGCGAGCATTGAGCGACGACGCCCCCAATTTCTCATCAATTGACTATAATTGGAGAATTAATGTATAATTGTGATGTTTGCATTGATATATTCCTGGATTTTTATTAAATCATACCAGATGGTTTTTTTCTGCATTGGTTGTCTAAGCAGATAGGCGGGATGGAAGATAGCAGTGGTTTTAATTGGTTTGATAAGATACTGATTGGTATATAAATAATATTCTTGTCTGATTTTACTTATACCAGCATTTTTGCCAAGTAAGCTAGTTGCCGCAACATTTCCCACTAAAATAATTAATTTGGGATTGATTAAAGCGATATGTTTTTCCACAAAAGGTCGGCAAATATCTATTTCTTCTTGTGTTGGTTGACGGTTGGCTGGTGGTCGCCAAAATACTGTGTTAGTAATATAAGCATTATGTTTTCTTGAAATATTGATAGAGGCTAAGACATTATCAAGTAATTTACCGCTTTCACCGCAAAATGGTATACCCTCTGCATCTTCGCTACTACCTGGTGCTTCTCCAATAAACATGATAGAACTTTGTGGATTGCCATCAGCAAATACGGTTTTATTAGCTAATTTCTTTAAATTGCAACCATTAAAATCCATTAATAGCTGTTTTAATTCTTCTAAACTGCTAGCTGAATTAGCCAAAGACCTAGACAACGAAATGATGTTATCCTGCTTCGGTGCGGGAGCTAGATTTCCGCCTACGCGGGAATGACAATTTACTTTTTCTGTGTCATCCCTGCGAAGGCAGGTATCTATACTAGATTCCCGCCTACGCGGGAATGACAAGGGTAGGGTGGAATGACCTGGAATCGACAAGGTTTCATCCCTGCGAAGGCAGGGATCTATAATAGATTCCCTCCTATGTGGGAATGACAAGGGTAGGGTGGAATGACCGGTAATAGCTGATTTTGATAAATAATAATCTATACCAATCGCTTGTAACCATTTTAGTTGGTTGATTTTTTTTGTTAAATGAGTCATGTTATTATTTTAAAATATTTTAGCTAATGAAAGAATATAACATACCCCCAAATTTAGATGGGTTTAGACTTGATAAGGCTGTGGTAAAACTTATCGATAAAACATCTAGAAGCCAAGTTCAGAAGATGATAAGTGACTTTCAAGTACAAGTTAATGGTTTGATTATTTCTGATTCTAACTTTAAGGTCAAGGAGAATGACATTATTTCAGTATTTTTTAAAGCCCCTGATCCATTAACAATGCAGGAAGCTGATATTAAACTTGATATTTTTTATGAAGATGAAGATTTAATAGTTATCAATAAAGCAGCTGGTATGACCGTTCACCCTGGCAGTGGAAACCACCAGGATACCTTGGTAAATGCCTTGTTACACCATGCAAAATCTTTATCTAGCATAGGAGGGCTGGAAAGACCTGGTATTGTTCATCGTTTGGATAAAGATACATCCGGGCTTATGGTGGTAGCAAAGAATAATTTTGCCCATGTACATCTTGCAAGTCAGATAGAAAGTCGTAATTTGGTGCGGAAATATAAAGCTTTAGTTTGGGGTATTATCAATCCACAAGAAGGGGTTATAAGCAATAATATTGGTAGAGACCGTATTTTACGACAAAAAATGACTATTTTAAAATTTGGAGGTAAAGAGGCAATTACTCATTACAAAACGGAGAAAATATTTTTTAATGGTATTATAAGCATGGTGGAATGTCGACTTGCTACCGGACGAACTCATCAAATTAGAGTGCAGTTAAGCCATTTAAAGCATTCTGTAGTAGGAGATCAAACTTATGGCAAAAATAGCAGAAAACTTAACTGCAATTTTAGCATAGTACCACAAAAATTAATGGATTTCAAGAGGCAAGCATTACATTCTTGGTATATAAGTTTTTCCCACCCGGTAAGCGGTAAATTGCTAGAATTTGAATCCCCCCTACCATCGGATATTACGGAAATAATCGAATGAATATAAAAAAATCCTTAATTAACACTGCTAGCAAGCTGCAAGCTGTAGGTATTAAATCAGCCCACTTAGAATCACGCATATTGATGCAACATGCAACTAATAAGTCTATTGAATATTTATTAGCTAGGTCAGAAGAAGAATTGACCCGACAAGAGCAAATTATTTTTGATAATCTGGTTAATAGACGAACATTACTAGAGCCAATAGCCTATATTGTAGGATATAAGGAATTTTATAGTTACCAATTTATCGTAAATGATAAAGTACTTATTCCTCGGCAAGATACCGAGACTATTGTAGATGCGATTTTAAAGGATGTTATAGCTAACTCGATTAGTATCACCCCTTGCTATTCCCGTACGCCTGATCATTCCCGCGTAGGCGGGAATCTAGAACCCGCACCAAAGCAGAATGACATCGAGGAGCTAACCATACTGGAACTTGGTACTGGCAGTGGTTGTATTGCTTTAAGCTTATTATTAGAAATGCTAAATGCTAATATCAATGTTAATGTAACTGCTACTGATATAAGTAATGAAGCTATTGCTATTGCTCGGCAAAACGCTATAAAATATAAGGTTTTTGATAGATTTAAGATAGTTAATAGTAACTGGTTTGAGAATTTAAAAAAGCAAAAATTTGACATTATTGTAAGTAATCCACCGTATATTTCCTTTGATGATACTATTTATATGTCTCCTGAGACCATAAAATATGAACCACACTTAGCTTTATTTGCTGAAAATAATGGTTTAGCGTCATATTACATAATTGCTAAAGAAGCTAAGGGGTTTTTAAAACAGAATGGTAAATTATTTTTAGAGATTGGTTTTAATCAAGTGGCATCTGTTACAGAAATATTTATAAATCATGGCTATACGGTTCAGCAAGTGTATAAAGATATAGAAGGTCTAGATAGAGGGCTTTTGATTATAGTCAATTGACGAGAAATTAACTATAAAGTAAAAATAGTAAGGCTATTAGCATTATTCATCTTTTTTCTTATCATCTTTCATTCCTTCCTTAAAAGCTTTAAGACCTTTAGCAAGGTCTGACATTACTTGAGGCAATTTACCAGCACCAAACAACACTAAGATGATTAATAAGATCACTAATAAGTGACTGAAGCTCATTCCCATAATATCAATTTTGTAAGTTCTAAGTTAAAGATAATAATCTATATACTCGATAATCAAGTTTTTTTGCAGATTTGAATAAAATATAGGACAATGGTTGTCATCCCTACTTCGGTGCGGGATCTATAATAGATTCCCGCCTAAGCGGGAATGACAAATTTTGCGTTTAAAGATAGCTCTGCAAAAAACTTGATTATCAAGTATATATAACAAATAAGATTAAATAATACTATAGCAAATATTGTTAATTTGATCTAGTATGAAAAAATTTAAAACTATAGTCAAGTCAGGAAAATTTGGGGCTAGGAGTAACAAGTAACAACGTTCCCAACTTCTCGTCAATTAACTATACATCGATTGTTAGCGGGATAAAAGGATATGATGCACACTAGAATCTTTACTTTAATTATGTTGTTATTGATATTGTTTGCTCTAACAGGTTTACCTACAGATATTTTTACGTTGTTGATTTCCTCGATTATTGTCAGTATAACTTATCTTTTTGCGATAAAACTCAATTTAATGCCCCGTAGGGTTTATTTAAATTATCATTCTATACTATATTTTACTTGGCTAATTAAAGAAATACTGCTATCTAGCTTAGGGGTAATGAAGATTATATGGCGGAAGAATCTTAACTTGCAACCAGTTTTTGAGTGGATTGATTCAGAGCAAAAAAACGATACTAGTCTTGTAGTATATGCTAATTCTATTACCCTTACGCCAGGAACTGTAACGCTTGACATAGCAAATAATATGTTATTGGTGCATGCTCTGGAACAATCATCAATTGACAATTTAAAGTTTGGTGATTCTACTATGAGCAAAAGGGTACAGCAAATTTGCTGTCGTGGCAAAGAGGCATGAGCCATAGTGCTCTACAATTTTTTATTTATTTCCTTATGATGAGTAAAAAAGCTTACTGCTAAGCGTCATTGCGAGGAGCTACTTTAGTAGCGACGAAGCAATCCATGAGCATTAGTATAGATACATCAAGACTATATGGATTGCTTCGTAGGCTTACGCCTCCTCGCAATGACGTTTTTATGCTGTTTAATACTTATAGAATAAAAATTGTAGAGTACTATGGGCATGAGCTAACGAAGCAATATAACAAGCTTCATGGATTGTCACGCTTACGTATGTTTGCTTGCAATGACGTATAAGCGTTAGTTTAAGAAAACAATAATTGAGAAACCGTCATTGCGAAGAGACCGTAAGGTCGACGAAGCAATCCAGAATGATTAAAAATGGATTGCCACGCCACCTACGGTGGCTCGCAATGACGTATATGCCTATAGCAAGACCACGTAGTGGTCAATGAAAAAAAATAAGCAATACCGCAAAAAATGAACACAGCTATTAGTGGAGCAAAAAAATCTGCTATGTTTATAAACATAACCTAATCAGGAATAAGAAGTTATGGACAAAAACTTTAAACAAACCAGCTTTTTATTTGGTAGCAATGCTATCTTTATAGAAGAATTATATCAGCTATATTTATCAGATCATACAGCAGTTGATAAAAGCTGGCAAAATTATTTCCAAAATATTGAAAATAATATAGTCAATTCAGGAGAAGTTGATGCTAGGAGCGATGGAGCGACGCCTATAAATAATAGGCGAGCGACGAGTGACGACGTCACCAACTTCTCATCAATTGACTATAATAGCCATCAGGTTACAAAAAGCATTGCTCATATTATCACTTCGCCTTGTGAAAGAGGGGAGGAGCTTGATACAGATTTTTCTACTGTTACTAACAAACTTAGAGTAAAAATGCTGATTGCCAGCTATCGCAAATATGGACATTATTTAGTAAAACTAGACCCATTGAATCTTGAAACTCTTAAAACGAAAAGTCAGTTGAAGCTTAATATAGAAGATTTTGGTTTTACTAAAGATCAGTTGAATAATATTATAGAAATTGACGATCAATTTTTTGGAATAAAATCATGCACAGTTAGTGAACTGGTTAATTTGCTCGATCAAACTTATGCTAAAGATATTGCTATAGAGTTTGATCATCTGACAAATGAAGATGAAAAAACCTGGCTTTGTGAACAAATTGAAAGTAACATTCAAACTTTTAATGTATTAACACAAGATAAGAAGGATATACTACAAGATTTAGTAGAAATTGAGGGATTTGAACAATATCTACACACAAAATTTCCTGGAGCAAAGCGTTTCTCGGTAGAGGGGGGAGAGGCAGCTGTCGTAGCTATAGATAAAGCTATAGATATGTCTATTGTTCATGGAGTAAAAGATGTCGTAATAGGTATGGCACATCGAGGAAGACTTAGTACCTTAACTAAGGTAATGACTAAACCTTATAAAGCTATTCTATCTGGATTTATGACTGGCAGTATCTTGTCAAATGATTTAGGTATTTCGAGTGATGTAAAATATCATATTGGCTATTCGTCAGATCGAATAAGAGGTCAATCTAAGGTTCACCTCTCTATGGCAGATAATCCTTCGCATTTAGAAGCGATAAACTCAGTAGTAGCTGGTAAAGTACGAGCAAAACAGGACAACATTCAAGATGTTAATCGTCAAAAAGTAATGGGTATTTTAGTGCATGGTGATACTGCTTTTTGTGGTCAAGGTGTAGTAGCTGAAAGTTTATTTATGTCGAATTTAAAGGCTTATCATGTTGGCGGAACTATTCACTTTGTTATTAATAATCAGCTTGGCTTTACAACAAATAGTTATGATACCAGACCAAGTAGATATTCTACTGAATTTGCTAAAATAATTAATAGTCCAATTTTACATGTAAATGGTGATAATATTCAAGCTGTACTCAAAGCTACTAATATGGCAGTGAATTACCGACATAAATTTGCTAGAGATATAGTCATTGAGATCGTATGCTATCGTAAATACGGTCATAATGAAGGTGATGAGCCTATGTATACTCAAGGTGCTATGTATAATGTAATAAAAAATAAACAATCCCCAGCAACAGTTTTTGCCAATGAACTGATGGCAGAAGGAATAATTGATCAAAATCATTTTCCTACGTTAAAAGAACAATTTAAACTAAAATTAGATCAAGAATATGAACATGCCAAAAATTATCAAACACAAGCTCAGTACTTAGAGGGGTTATGGTCTGGTTACACTAGGTCAAATGCTAAAATACTCTCTACTGGTGTTAGTAAAAATACTTTAAAAGAGCTTGGTATAAGGCTTTGTCAAATACCAAAAGATTTCCCTTTAAATCCTAAACTTGTAAAATTATTTGAATTAAGAGCAAATATTTTAAAGCAAGATAAACCCATCGATTGGGCAACTGCAGAGCAATTAGCATTTGCCAGTCTATTAAATTCAGGTACCAGAATACGTTTTACTGGTCAGGATTCTGAGCGTGGCACTTTCTCTCACCGTCATGCAGTATTGCATAGTCAGGTAGATAATAGTACTTATACACCATTAAATAATTTATCGCAAAACCAAGCAAACTTTGAAATTGCTAACAGTAATTTATCTGAATATGCGGTTTTAGGTTTTGAGTATGGCTATTCATTAGTTAATCCAAAAAATTTAGTAATTTGGGAAGCTCAGTTTGGCGATTTCGCTAATGGAGCTCAAATAATTTTTGACCAATTCATTTCCAGTAGTGAAAACAAATGGCTCAGAATGAGTGGTATAGTAGTGCTACTACCACACGGATTGGAAGGGCAAGGTCCAGAGCATAGTTCTGCAAGATTTGAGAGATTTTTACAGCTTACTGCTGAAGATAATATTCAAGTTACCTATCCTACAACCCCAGCCTCATTTTTTCATTTATTACGTCGTCAAATATACAGTAATATTCGTAAACCACTAATAGTAATGTCACCAAAATCTTTATTAAGACATAAAATGGCTGTATCCCCTCTATCACAGATTGATGAGAATACAAGTTTTGTACCTGTACTAGACGAAATTAATGAGACGATAAATGCCAAGGAAGTAACACGAGTTATATTATGTAGTGGCAAGGTATACTATGATTTATTAGAAAAAAGAGAAGCAAAAACTATTTCAGATATGGTAATTATTAGAGTTGAACAATTATATCCGTTTGAAAAAGATGTTATCATTAAAATATTAGGTAAATATAATAAGGCTAGGGAGTTTATTTGGTGTCAAGAAGAATCTAAAAATATGGGAGCGTGGAATTTTATTAAAGACCACTTAAATGACACCCTAAAAGATATGTCAATTAATAATCAATTTAAATATGTTGGTAGAAATGAATCTGCTTCACCTGCCGTTGGGGCACTGAACATACATAATGAGCAGCAAGAAAAATTACTTGAAGAAGCCTTGGGCAAATATAGCTAACCAGACTATAGTCTAAAAAGATAACATTAGGATTTTTGTCTGAGAAGTGACATATGAGTTACATATGAAATGGTTATTAAGATTATAAAAAACCCTGAATGGCTGATAAATACTGGTGGGCGGTAGTGGACTCGAATCACCGACCTTTACGATGTCAACGTAATGCTCTAACCAACTGAGCTAACCGCCCTTATTTTTTCCTGCTTTAATTTTATACTTAAAGCAACAAAATATTCAAGTAACATGTCTAATCTATAATAGCCCTAATTTCAAGTTTTATTTGCATTATTTTAAATATTCAGCTAAAATCTACGAGAGTGTCTGCGATAACGAAAGTAATTCTATATCGGGTTCTTTTTGGCTGCGAATAAACATGATTTTTTTGAAATAGATACACTATCCTGTAAAAATCATATCTATTCTTGTCGAAAAATAGCTCAAAATATAATTAATTAGTTCAGTTATTATAGGCAGCCTCCTAGCATAAAATTATGAATAAATGACCTTAAAATCTCAAGCTTTGGATATCTGCAATAATTTTGTAGTGGCACTGGATGGTCCAGCGGCATCAGGTAAAAGTACAATTGGACGAATGTTAGCACAAAAACTTGAACTCACCTATTTTCAATCAGGTATTGTATATAGAAGCCTTGCTCTTTCTTGTATAAAGCAAAAAATTGATCTTACTGATATAAATAGAATAATTGAATTATCTAAATCCACGGAATATATAAAAAATTCAGAACTTGATAGTGAGGTTGTAGGTAATATAGCCTCACAGGTTGCCGTTATACCGGAAGTAAGAAATAATCTGGGAATATATTTGGTAAAATTAATAAAAACAATTCCTAGAATTGTAATGGAAGGTAGAGATATTGGAACAGTAGTGGCACCGAAGGCTGATTTAAAGATTTTTATTAAAGCAGATATTGTTATTAGAGCAAAAAGAAGGTATAAAGAGCTGCAAAAGAAAGATGGAGAATGTCTTTTTGATGTAGTTCTAAAGCAACTGGAAACAAGAGATAAAAGAGATATAGAGCGTGATATCGCTCCGTTAACTATCTCTCCAGGAACTTTAGAAATTGATACTTCTTACCTATCACCAGAAAAAGTGATTGATAAGATTATGGAGTTTATTTTAGTTAGGTAATATCAACATATTTTATGTGCAATAGGTTGTTTTATCTACATTTATTAACCATTCATAGTTAATTTAGTTGGATTTGCTTATCAGTGAGATAGAAGTGAAACCTAAATTTAGGTCAACATCTAAGCAACTCACTCGAGCAAATTCAAATCAATTAACTATATTTATTATACTAGGTGGCACAACTAGTATTAGAGAATAATATGCAAAAAATTAAGAAAAAATTTGTTTCCCAACTTGCAGAAATTAGCCTTCAATCTCATGAAGATTTTGCACAAATGCTTGAAAGCATAAGTACTAGCCATATAAAAGAAGGTACTGTTGTCAAAGGTCAAGTAGTAGGTATCGCCAAAGGAATTATCATAGTTGACGTTGGCCTAAAGAATGAAGGTAGAGTTCCGGTAGAAGAATTTGCCTTGGCTAGTAATCAACCTTTACCAGAAGTTGGTGATATAGTTGATGTCTATATTGAGAAAATTGAAGGTCGCAACGGTAGAACTATATTAAGCCGTGAAAAAGCTATTAGAGAAGAATCATGGGGACATTTAGAAATTGCATGTGCTCAAAAGCAGTTTGTGGATGGTGTAATATTTGGGCGTGTTAAAGGTGGGTTTACCGTTGATGTATCAGGGGTTGTTGCTTTTTTGCCTGGAAGTCAGGTAGATGTTAGACCAATAAAAGATATTTCTTCGTTAATGGGTATCAAGCAGCCATTCCAAATTTTAAAAATGGATAAGAAACTTGGTAATATTGTAGTTTCTAGAAGAGCCATACTTGAGGAATCAAGATCCGAGGCTAGAGATGAAATGTTATCGAAAATTAAGGAAGGGATAATATTAGATGGCACAGTAAAAAATATCACTGATTACGGTGCATTTATTGCTTTAGGTAGTTCAGGTAATGTAGACGGTCTATTGCATGTTACTGATATTTCATGGAGCAGAATAAACCATCCTTCAGAAGTTTTATCGCTAGATCAAAAAGTTAAGGTTATAGTTATAAAATTTAATGAAGAAACTAAGAGAATTTCACTTGGTATGAAGCAACTTGATCATAATCCATGGCAAAGTATAAAAGAAGAATTTCCGGTTGGTACGATAATGACCGGTAAAGTAACAAATATTGCTGATTATGGAGTATTTATTGAGCTAAAAGATGGTATTGAGGGTCTTGTACATTCAAGTGAAATTAGTTGGGTGAAATTAAATCAGCATCCTAAAAAAATGCTTACTATCGGTCAAGAAGTGCAATTCACCATTTTAGAAGTTGATACTGATAAACATAGAATATCTTTAAGTATTAAACAATGTCAAGATAACCCCCTTATTGAGTTTGCTAAGCGTAATCCAATAGGTAGTATAATTAAAGCTCCAATACGAAATATTACTGACTTTGGTATGTTTGTAGCACTTGATGACAATATTGACGGCATGATTCATGAAACGGATATAAGCTGGGACGGTAATGGTATTGAATTGTTAAAGACATATAAAAAGAATGACCAAATAGAATGTAAGGTTTTATCAATTGATATTGAAAAGGAACGTATAAGTTTAGGTATTAAACAGTTAAGTGAAGAGACGCAGCAAGATGAATTTGAGCTGTATAAAAAAAATATGATCGTTACTTGCTTAGTCACTGCAGTTCAAGATGATAGAATAGAAGTGGCTTTAGACGATAAAGTATCGGGCTTCATCAAGAAGGCTGATCTTTCTAGTGAAAAAACCGAACAAAAAACTGAAAGATTTGCCCCTAATGACAGAATTGATGCAAAAATCATCACCATTGATAAAGCATCTCGTAAAGTTACTTTATCAATAAAAGCCCTTGAAATAGACAGGAGAGAAAAAGCTATCAAAGAATATGGTTCTGCTGATAGTGGTGCTAGTCTAGGAGACATACTTGGAGCAGCTCTTGACGATAGTAAAAAATGATAAATTGTTTAAAGTCGAGGTAAAAACACCGACGTTATTGTGCATAAGCGTTGGTTTAAGAAAATAAAGTAGAAAAGTTGTCATTGCGAGCCACCGTAGGTGGCATAGCAATCCATAAAAGAGTGGATTGCTTCGTCGGCTCACGCCTTCTCGCAATGACGATTTTAGCTTCCAACGTCATTGTGAGACCGCGTAGTGGTCGCAGCAATCCAAATTTAATCACTTTTCTGGGTTGCTTCGTCGACCTAAAGTCTCCTTGCAACGACAGTTTTTCAATTATTGTTTTCTTAAACTGACGCTTATGCTTTGGCTTACGCCTTCTCGCAATGACGTCAGTTTGTTATAGTCAATTCAGATTATTATATATTAAGGAATTCCTATGGACAGTTTAATAATTAAAGGTGGTATTCCCCTTGAAGGTAATATTAGCATTAGCGGAGCTAAGAATTCGGCATTACCGATTATGACAGCTGCACTTCTTACAGATAAGCTTAGTATTAATAATATTCCAAAGCTTACCGATATTCTCACAATGAAGAAATTACTTGAGAATTTAGGCAGTGTTGTTACGGTAACTGATCATCAAGATTACTTAAGCATGGATATCGATAGTAGCAATATTAATAATTTTACTGCCCCATATGATATAGTACGTAAAATGCGTGCTTCTATTTGGGTTCTTGGACCATTACTCTCTAGATTCTCTAAAGCTAAAGTTTCCTTACCTGGAGGATGTGCTATAGGGGCTCGACAAGTAGATTTACATATAGCAGCATTGCAAGCTATGGGAGCAGATATTGATGTGGATCATGGCTATATTAATGCTAAAATCACAGGCAGATTAAAAGCTGTACATTTTGTTTTTAAACAAATATCTGTTGGAGCAACAATTAATTCTATAATGGCTGCTACTTTGGCTAAAGGGGAAACGATATTATCTAACTGTGCTAGAGAACCAGAAATTGTTGATCTATGCCATTGCCTTAACAAAATGGGGGCAGAAATAAATGGAATTGGTACAAGTGAAATAACAATTATTGGTAAATCTTATTTAAAACATACCAACTATTCGATCATGCCGGATCGTATTGAAGCTGGTACCTACATGATGGCTGCTGCCATTACTAAAGGCAGTTTAAATATTTATGGAATTAACGGCAATATTGTTGAAAATATAGTATTAAAACTCATTGAAGCTGGCATAAAAGTTGAACCCATTGATAATGGTTTAAGAGTTTCTTATGTAGATAAATTAAATCCTGTGGATATTCATACAAGTCCATATCCAGGTTTTGCAACAGATTTTCAAGCTCAGTTTATGAGTCTTATGACCCTTTGCAGCGGGTCTTCTACCATCACCGAAACTATTTTTGAAAACCGTTTTATGCATGTTCCTGAATTATGCCGAATGGGGGCAAATATAATAATTAAAGGAAATAGTGCTATAATACACGGAGTACCTTTTCTGACGGGAGCTGAAGTTATGGCAAGCGACCTCAGAGCATCGGTATCTCTAGTATTAGCTGGACTTGCCGCCAACGATACAACAAAAATACGTCGAATCTACCACTTAGATCGTGGATATCAAACATTGGAAAAAAAATTAAGTAACTGTGGGGCAAATATAGTACGAGTTACAGGAGATAATGTTTAAAAACCAGATATAGTCAATTAATGAGAAGGTGGTGATGTCGCCACTCGTCACTCCTGCTACCCAATTTCCCTGAATTGACTGTATCTAAACACCTCCTTTATTATTTTATCCACCAATAACTTGCATTAATTCATCCCATTCTCTTTTGGTCATACCACTAGACTCTAGCGTGACATCTTCTTTATTAATTAGTCTTTTTATGACAGCCAGTCCTTTTTTAGAAATATTATTACCCTCTAGCCTATATTCCTTAAAGGCATCATAAGTAAAAGGTACCCAAGCTTGTACTATTTCTAGCATTTTTTCTGCATATACTCTGATTTCATATTGGGCATGAGAATCGGCTCGGAGTAGCAGAAAATTTAATAAATTATGCAAATTAATTTTCCAATACCATTCTGTATAATAGTTCAAAGTTAAATTCATTCTTGCCAGTTCCCTAGTAATACCTAAGGTATTTTCATCAATAATATTGCCATGTTCATCCTGATTCATCATTTCAGTATAATGCTGATAGCATATTTTAGCATCTTTTTCTAGTAGCACTAATACTTTATCTGCAATTTTTTCTGGAATTTTTTCATCACTTCTTCCTTGCTTATTTATTGTAGATTGAGCAGCAAGATTCTGTTTTTCTGGTAAATAAAATTCATTTCCTAATATAGAATATCTAGCTGAATATTCATTAACACTAGCAGTTCTATGACGTATCCACTGTCTTGCAACAAAAATAGGTAGTTTAATATGAAATTTGATATCACACATTTCAAATGGTGTGGTATGTTTATGACGCATCAGGTAATTAATTAGCCCCTTATCTTGGCTTAGTTGTTTTGTCCCTTTACCATATGATACTCGTGCTGCTTGTACTATGCTACTATCATCCCCCATATAATCAATAACTCTAATGAAACCATGATCTAGTACTTTTATCGGTTCAAATAATAATTGTTCGAGAGCTGGTACAGTTGCTCTTTTAGTATTATAAGTAGTATCGTGCATTTTTTATCCTCAATTAATCTGTTTGAAAATTTGTTAATTCCAGCATTAAATATTCATCCACAGGAATCTTACTTTGATTAAGCATTTTATTGATATTAGAACCAAGGGCTTTAAATAACTTACCTTTAGCAATTACTGTTCTAGTGCCAACTGGTACTTTACCATGTAGAGCATATGATACAATTAATGGGTAATTAATATCACCAATTTTTATATCTAGCTTTTTCCCTTCTTGTGTCGAGTCATAAAGTACCTGCCCATTCGATAATTTAGTAATCTTTGCGTCAATTCCTACTTTATCTCCACATAATAATGGCATCCTATAAGCTATTTCATCATCAAATATCTTTACTTCATTACTATTAACAAAATTATTAGGTAATATTGAATTTAAGACAATATTAACCCTATAAGGTGGATCATAGTCTTTATTTTCTTCGTTAGAAGATGTATATTTTGTAGGAAATATAGCTTGTCTGGTTTGTCCAACCATCATCCCTACTACTACAGAATCAATTCCTGGCATGATCGCTCTAGAACCAAGAGTAAAGGTTTTAGTATTTTCGCTGAGTAAATTATTGTTAATATCCAATAATCGGTAATGTAATGTAACTACATGACCACAAGTCGCTGGACCGATAGTCCCATTACCAAAGGTGTTAATCTTAAACATTGGCTGAATTAAATCTCTATTAACCTCTATAGTATATTTACCATCAGCAATAGGTTTGTTAGTTGGTTGTAGTAAATTTTCAAAGAATAGTCGACCTTCTTCTGTTTTAAGAGCATTGATCAAAACTTTTGAAACAGTTTTTTCAAGGAAATTACCAGTTAATGGTATATTTGCTTGCTCAGGGGTACTAGTATTGTTATTACTTTCAGCTTCAGTTGTCTGAACCTTAGGGGCATTTTCCTCAGGCGGAGATTGCATTTTCATTTGTACAATAGAGTAAATAATTGCGGCAGCAATTATAAAAGTTAGAGCTTTTTGCATATAATATTTCTTCTTTAAGTATCTTTTAGTTTGGTTTTATAGCTAACCATGCCTAACATTATTCCGTCATTGCGAGCCACCGTAGGTGGCGTGGCAATCCATAAAAGAGTGGATTGCTTCGTTGGCTTTCGCCTCTTCGCAATGACGATTTTAGCTTCCAACGTCATTGCGAGGAGCTACTTCAGTAGCGACGAAGCAATCAATTTTTGATCATTTTTTGGATTGCCACGACCTACTTGCGTGGTCTCGCAATGACGGAGTAATGTTAGTCGTGGTAGCATATATTCTATAATTTTTAATGTTTTATCCTAAGTTGCTCTGCTTTGCTAAATGCTTCCTTTGCCTGTGAGTGTTTACCTAATTCCTTTAAAGCTATACCTTTGTTATAATAAGCATTAGCAAAATCAGGCTTATGTTTAATTGCTAAATCAAAGGAGTCAATTGCATCCTGCAATTTGCCTAACTTGCCTAAAGCAGTACCTTTATTGTTGTAAGCATCAGCAAGATCAGGCTTATGTTTAATTGCTAAATCATATGCTATAATAGCTTCCTGCAATTTACCTAATTCCTTTAAAGCTATACCTTTGTTATAATAAGCATTAGCAAAATCAGGCTTATGTTTGATTGCCAAATCATAAGCAACAATTTCTTCCTGTAATTTACCTAACTTGCCTAAAACTACACCTTTGTTGTAATAAGCATCAGCAAGATCAGGCTTATGTTTAATTGCTAAATCAAAGGAGTCAATTGCATCCTGCAATTTGCCTAACTTGCCTAAAGCAGTACCTTTATTGTTGTAAGCATCAGCAAGATCAGGCTTATGTTTAATTGCTAAATCATATGCTATAATAGCTTCCTGCAATTTACCTAATTCCTTTAAAGCTATACCTTTGTTATAATAAGCATTAGCAAAATCAGGCTTATGTTTGATTGCCAAATCATAAGCAACAATTTCTTCCTGTAATTTACCTAACTTGCCTAAAACTACACCTTTGTTGTAATAAGCATCAGCAAGATCAGGCTTATGTTTAATTGCTAAATCAAAGGAGTCAATTGCATCCTGCAATTTGCCTAACTTGCCTAAAGCAGTACCTTTATTGTTGTAAGCATCAGCAAGATCAGGCTTATGTTTAATTGCTAAATCAAAGGAGTAAATTGCTTCCTGCCATTTGCCTAACTCATACAAAGCTGTACCTTTGTTATGGTAAGCTTCAGCAAGATCAGGCTTATATTTAATTGCCAAATCATAGGAGTCAATTGCTTCTTGCCATTTGCCCTCCATTGTTAAAGTATTTGCTTTCTCAAAATGTTGTTGACTATTGGCAACCACTTTGCTAAAGGGGAGTAAAATTAAAGTCAGCAGGATCGTTAGTTGTTTTATGTTAATTATTTTCATAAATTACTTCTTTATTAACTATAGATTGTTATATTCCCAGATGGTCAAAAGCATTTTTGGTAATAACTCTGCCTCTTGGGGTACGTTGTAATAACCCTATTTGTATTAGATAGGGTTCGATAGTTTCTTCAACAGCATCGCGTTGTTCTGATAGAGCTGCGGCAATTGTTTCTATACCGACCGGACCCCCATCATAATTATCAGCGATAAACTTTAAATATCTATAATCATTACTGTCTAAACCTATTTTGTCAACTTCTAATCGATTCAGCGAGAGATTGGCAATATTCCTATCAATTTCTAGCTGATCATCGACAGAAGCGAAGTCTCTCACCCGTCTAATTAGCCTAAGGGCAATTCTTGGAGTTCCTCTACTACGCTTTGCTATTTCTTCTAACGCCTCATTGGTTACATTAATTGCCAGCAATTTACTAGCTCTACTCAAAACAAGTTTTAATTCAGCCACATTATAAAAATGTAAACGTAGTGGTATACCAAATCTATCTCTTAAAGGGTTACTCAATAGACCTAGTCTAGTAGTTGCTCCAACTAAAGTAAAATTGGGTAAATTGATTTTTACTGACCTTGCGGCGGGACCTTCTCCAATAACTATGTCCAGAGCAAAATCTTCCATTGCTTGGTACAATACTTCTTCAATATTGGTGCTAAGACGGTGAATTTCATCAATAAATAACACATCATTATCTTGCAAATTGGTAAGTATAGCAGCTAGATCAGCCGCTTTTGATATAGCAGGTCCTGAGGTGGATTTAAAATTTACTCCCATCTCCTTAGAAATAATTTGGGCAAGAGTGGTTTTACCAAGTCCAGGCGGTCCATAAAATAAAGTATGGTCTAAATGTTCTGACCTATTTTTAGCGGCTTGGATGAAAATAGATAAATTCTCTTTGATCTGTTGTTGCCCAACAAATTCTTTTAAATAGCTAGGTCGTAGAGAGAACTCTTGATCGTTTGGCAATATATCAGCTGATAAAACATTTTTAGAAACTGGGTTTTTAGACATTGGAACTACGAGCCTTTAGTGCGAGTTTAATTAGCTCATTAATAGAGAGATCAGGATCCTTTGCAATAATTTCCTGTACCAAATTATAGGCTTCAGTTCTATTAACCCCAAGTGAGGTTAAAACTAATGTAGCATCAGATGATATCTTAGATAAATCACTATCATTCTTATCGATGGGAAGATTGGTAGTAAGGTTAGTTAAGGCTTTATCCTTTAACTCTATGATAATTCGTTCAGCTAATTTTAGTCCAACACCGGAAACGGCTTTAAAAGCTTCTTTATCCCGCCTAGCTATCGCTGATTGGATTTGCTCAGGTGATAAATTTGATAAAATAGCTAAAGCCATCCTTGTCCCAATACCGTTTACTGATTGTAATAAATTAAAAACAAACTTTTCTTCGAGTGATAAAAAGCCATAAAGATTAATATGATCTTCTCTTACATGCGTTTCGATAAATAATTGACAAAACTCATTAACCACTAATTTATTTAGAGTTTTACTACTACAATACACTAAATACCCAACACCATTAACATCAATAATGACATAATCATTAAAACATGCATCTATTGTGCCTTTTAGTTTACCAATCATAATTTTTTAGTATCAGATTTTGTTTTCAGCTTACAATTTTTCGTACATATATACGTTATCACTGGGGCTGTAGTTACTATCAAAGCCAAAATATAATGTAGTAAGGCTGGAGTTTCGGAGCAGTGACATTGCCCATCATCCGGGAATGTTGATATAAGTATAATTTTTGCGATAATCCAAGTGACCAGCCCATATATAAGCAAGTATACTATACATTTAACTTTTTTACAGATATCTTTCATTGTGGCGTCCTCTTCTATTTAATATAATAACAATAATAGAATATTTGAATAAATGATAGAGAAAGTAAACTCTAACCCAGCAATTCTAATTATTCAATAATACACTAAATATTGCACACACTAATACCAATAATGATATAATAAGTAAAATATTTCATTTATTTTATCACTTACCTTACGCATAAACCCCATGACAATTTAAAAATTCCAGAAAAGTACAAGACGCTATTAGCGAGATTACTACGTGAGATTGCTTCAATGCTACTAAAGTAGCTTCTCGCAATGACACAGGCGGGTTAGCTATAACTACATATTGCGTAATCTCTCTAATGTTTCAAAATGATACAAGCCAAATCCATATGCCACCATGAATGGCACAAAAAATATTGCTATTCCCCAATTACCAAAATATTTTATTAAATAAACTAATCCAAAAGAAACAACAACATACATTATTGCTTTTACCATAGCGAATGAGATGCTGACACATCTAAAACGTTTAAACACAGGAAACTGCTTATAAAATATTGAGGCGGCTGGAAATGTTTCTATCTGAAATAGCAATATAAAAGACTGTAATAATAATAAATATATAGGAGAGGGAATATTAGTTAATATATATGGCAAAAATATAATAATACTAGCAAAAATTCCTAATCTTACTTTTAAAATTTTTAGTGGATATATCCATAGTACCCTACAATTTTTGTAATAAATACTCTGCAAAGGTATTGTATATGGGAGGTTGAAGTAGTATAAGAGTGTATTTTCTGACTATGCACAATATACTACTTCAGTCACTGATACTAAACTTTTCTTGGAAAAAATCAAGGCTAGAATGTCTTTCTGGAATGATTATGAGTCTAATTGAGAATTGCTCCGTTAGCGGTAAAAACATGGCACTTGGAATTAAGAGTGAAGCTAAACATAGCTCTAGAATTCAAAGAA
>NZ_MWZE01000070.1 GCF_002259525.1 Rickettsia endosymbiont of Culicoides newsteadi
TTAATCATATATTTAAATAACCTAAATGCCATCATTTTATCAACAGTACTTTGATGTTCCAATAGCAAAAAAATATAGCCATCCTGATCATTAAACTTAACAGAAAATAATACATCTGAAATAGTTTCAGAAAGGTCTGGCTCAATAAAACTATCTTTTTCTAATTTTACAGTTGTGCTATCGATTAAAGCCAGTACATCTTTAGGCAAATGAGTTGCCAAAAACTCTTTAGCAACTATAGGATTCTCCATAGATTTGCGAAAGATTTCGTCATGTTTTGGCTTGTCTGAAGTCATAATAACTTAAATTATAGAGCTTCTTTGATAAAATTTTAAAGAAATTTCGTTGCTGAATTTTCAGTAATTTCTGATTTACTATCAAGTTCACTACTTAAAGACCTTATACTATTTTTAAATTGCTTAAATTGTGCCAATTGCTTGCCGCTAAGTTCTATACCAGGGGTAGATTTAACATTCATAGGGTTTACGTTCTTACCACTTATTTTAACTTCATAATGTAAATGTGCTCCAGTAGTCCTACCAGTACTACCGACATATGCAATTACTTGCCCTTGTTTAACTATACTTCCTGGTTTAAGGTTTTTAGCAAAATTAGAAGCGTGGGCATAAGCAGTTGATAAATTCTGACTATGTTTAATTTGTATGAATTTCCCGTAACCAGATTTCCAGCCTATCTCAGTTATCACCCCATTACCTGCCGCATAAATTGGCGTACCAGTTGGAGCTGCAAAATCAACTCCTTTATGCATTTTGGTATAACCTAAAGTAGGATGATGTCTATTACCATAATGTGAGGAAACTCTAACTAATTTGATAGGGGTTCTAAGCAAACTTCTTTTAACACTTTTACCATCTTCGGAAAAGAAATCATGATTATTTGCTGTATTATTTGGAGAATATCGAAAAATATTATACTCCTTACCGGATAAATTAAGTGATACATATAGAACCTTACCATGATGGGAAAATTTACCATCTTTGGTAACAAATTTCTCAGTGATAACAGTTACCGTGTCACCATTTTTAATTTGACGTTGAAAATCAATTTGATAACTATACGAATTAATCATTTCACTTATACTATTACTTGATAACCCTAAAGATTTTAAAGCTGACATAAAGTTTGAATTAATAACTACCGACGATTTGGTTAGGAGCTTATTGAAAACTTTGGTTACGTCTTTCGCAAGAAGGTCTTCACCTTCTCTAATAATTTCTAGAGATTTGATTTTATCATACGCTATAGTTAGTTTTTTCAATGTACGTGACTCGGAAGCAAGGTCTTGATCATCTTGTTCGATAAGTTTTGTTTCATAATCAAAAACCAGTTGTTGCCCTATCTTTAAAGATGATTCAATATTTTTGTCTCTTGCTATTTTTATAATTTGGGTTATTTCTTTACTTGGAATTTGTTGATGCAAAAGTATTGCTTTTAATGTATCACCTTTTTTGACTGTAACAATTTGGGATATTTCATCCGATAGTTCTTTTAAGGGGTCGACTATTTCTGGTTCCGCTATGGTAATTGACATAGTATCATTAACGAATTTATTGATCGATGAAGATACAAAAGTAGCAAAGCCCATAAAAATAAATATAGACAAGTACGAAAAACCAGTCCTAAATTTAGATTTAATTTGTGGATTGGTTAATATAAGTTGGATAATAGCTTGCATTAAGTCTTACTCAAATGTATTAGGTTCTTAGGTGATTCAGGAAAAATTTATCCATAATCTGGTTTGGGATGGATAGTTTCCTTCAAATTCCTCAACATAAGTGACTTCTAAAAGAAGTCTTGATATAGCCAACTTCTCATCAATTGACTCTAATTATATATTAGTTACTCTACCAATATGGAGTATAGAAAAATAAATTACAATAAAAAAATGTAAATTTTTACATATACAATTTTATTACAAGGTAGTATAACTACCACTCCAATATAACTCAAAGAATTATTATTTCCGAATGCTACAAAAATTGATGAAACGTCTTATATTTACTAGTATAATCGGTTTTTTATGTGTTCTCTCTCCTTATGGACAAGCTGAAGACGTCGTTCAAGATGTAGAATTCTTCGATACTACCGATGAAGATAGTAACGAGTTAGAAATTAAAGCCTTAGAAATTAAAGACCGTCAAGTTAACGACAATAATTTATCCAATATACCAAATAATGCTGAAAATTCAGAATTAAAAATTTGCCAGCAGGGCAAAATTATTGCTTTAAATAAAATTACCGCAACATCAAAGGAAATGTTATTAAAGCTTAATGAACCACAATATTTTGGTAACATTCAAATTAAATTGCATAAATGTATAAAAAATCTTGATCCTTACAATGGAGATAATTACATGCTATTAACCATTACAGAACATAAGATTGATGAAGACCCTATGTTAATTTTTCAAGGATGGCTTATCTCATCAAGCATTTCAGTTTCCACCTTTGAGCATCCAATTTATGAAATTTTTGCTAAAGATTGTTTATAAGGATATTTAAGAATGATACAATCCATGATTTACGTGTTAGTAATGTTATTTCCAGCAGTTGGATTAATTTCCGGTTTCTCTGCAGCAGTAATAGTTCCTATTTGGTTATTAACTATATTAACCATTTTAAGAGGTAAAATTTTTGTTAATTTGCAATATGCTGCTGTTAAAAAAACTTTGCTATCCAATTGGAAATTGGAATTACTATTTTGTCTTTGGTGTCTTGTAACAAATTTTTATTCACATAACTATCCTGCCTCTTTAGTTAATTATCTACAAGTTTCTTTAGTTGTTCTAATAGGGTTTATCGTAAATAGCAATATTGACAAATTACCGATCAATGCAACCAAAATAAAAATATATTTTATTATAGGAATAGTGGCAGCAATTGCTCTATTCTTTATAGAATATCTATCTCATGGTATTATAACAAAAACCTTTCGTACTATTTTTCAGCCAAATTCTTCCGGTCAGTTCTTTTTATTCCTTCTTGATCGGGGCTGTTCTTTATTGTCAGTTCTTTCCTGGTTACTCATTGCTATACTGATACTATATCATAAATATCTATTGGCACTAATATATTATCTGTTAATTTTTTATTTATTATTTATCTCAGATAGTTTGGCAAGCTTTTTAGCATTTACCGTAGGTGGGTTAGTATTTTTAACAAATAGGCTGTTAGCAACCAAAGCATTGCAATCTATTTTTTTGAAATTATTTACCTTGGCTATGCTCACCGGTTCGATAATGATGCCGATAATTAGCTATAAAATACAACCATATTATGCATTAGAGAACTATGCTAAATTTCTACCTGATACTGCTAAGCATCGGGTGTTTATTTGGCACTTTGTTGCCAAGCAAATTATCAAGAAGCCAATTTTGGGTTATGGGTTTGCTTCGTCAAGAAATTTTAAAGTTGATAAAGAACAAATGGTTAGCTATCATCAATGGACTTGGTCACCATTACCTCTACACCCACATAATAATATAATGCAAATTTTATTTGAAACGGGCTTAATAGGTTTGATACTATTTTTATCTTTAATTTATAAATATATTCAAAAAATTAGTAATATAAGCTTAGTGCAGTCCTCTAAATATGATAAGATGAATTTAGCAAGTAAGGAAATAGATATAGATACGTTAAATTATAAGTCTGTTGCCTATGCTTGCTTTATAAATTATTATATAATAGGTATGATCTCATTTAATATTTGGCAAGTATGGTGGGTTTGCAGTGCCTTTGGGGCGATTATTTTGCTTAAATTACTATTGCGTCGATCAGTGACAAATATAGTCAATTGATGAGAATTAGGTAGTAGGAGCGATGACAGCCATTGTCAAATATTTTATTTCGACTATTAGTGCTAAGTTGTTTATGTGATATATGTAGTATATAATAAATATAAAATAGTAATAAAATGTAAAAATGCCAGAACTCCCTGAGGTTGAAGCATTAAAACGTTGCCTAGAACAACGAATAATAGGGGCTACCATTAATAAGCTGGATAAAAGGCGGGATAATATACGTTATAGACTGAGCGAGCAGTTAGAGTCAGATGTAAAATCAGCAAAAATTATCGCCCTAAGGCGTAGGGCAAAATATTTGCTAATTGATCTAGATAATTATTACTCGATTATTGTCCATCTTGGTATGACTGGCAGGTTAACACTACAACTTAGCGATTATCAGCTACAAAAGCATGATCATATTATTCTCTTTTTGGGGAGTTGTAAAAAATTAGTTTTTAATGATTCACGACGTTTCGGTATGATTTATACCGGGCAAACAAAGCTCCTTGAAGAAACATTTCTAGCAAATTTAGGCGTAGAACCTTTGTCAGAGGATATGTCGTATGAGTATCTAGAAATGAAATTGCTGAATCGCTCTGTTCCGATAAAAAACCTGCTAATGGATAATAGGATTATTGTCGGTGTTGGGAATATATATGCCTCTGAAAGTCTTTTTGTGGCTAGAATACATCCAGGTAGACTGGGTAGTAGTTTATCAAATAATGAAATAAGTAATTTGTTGTTAGCCGTCAAACATGTTTTAACAAAAGCCATATCAGCAGGCGGGACAACTCTCAAGGATTTTGTTAGCGGTGATAGTAAACCTGGTTATTTCCAACAAGAATTACAGGTCTATGCCCGAGAAAATCAGAAATGTTTGAACTGCCAGGGAATAATAAGGAAAATAAAGCAATCCGGTAGGGCTAGTTTTTATTGTGCCACTTGCCAAAAATAAGCTTCTTCACAATGACGAGATATATATGATCTGTAAATGCCATGCGTAAGGTGAGTAAATAAATAAAAATTCTATCCTTGAAATCTACTTAGTTACTTAGTATACTTAGTACAATTAGTTGGATTTTATAAAATAAAAAGAGAGGGTTATGGCTAGGATAACGATTGAAGATTGCATTGGGAAAATTCATGATAGGTTTGAGTTGGTAGCTCTATCGTCTCAAAGAGCAAATGATATAAATTCTGGCAGTAAGATGACTATTAATAACGTTAAAGGTGATAAGGCAACTGTGCTGGCATTACGTGAAATAGCGGCTGGTTATGTAACAGTTTGTTCTTTAAAATCTCAGTTACTAAAACGCCTTCGAACAAAAAATAGAGTCGATCCTATTGATGAAGAAAATCCCGATGCTTCTCTTGATGCTGTTGCAGAAGATTTTGACTATTTACCAAGTGGTGCAGATATCAGTATTACTGAAGATTATTCTGATTTAGATGATCAAGTATTTGATGATAATATCAGTGATAATGAACAAAAATGATTCTTGGCATTGGTACAGATATAGTACAAATTCCAAGAATAGAGAGGATATTAAACCTATATGGTCAACGTTTTATAGATAAAATTCTTTCTAAAAAGGAAGTACAAAAGCTAAGTTCTCTAAGTAAAGATCAACATGGTTGTTTCTTGGCAAGAAGGTTTGCAGCAAAAGAAGCAATTAGCAAAGCCCTTGGCGTTGGGATTGGCAGAAATTTACAATTTAAAAATATCTCTGTATTAAATGATGATTTAGGAAAGCCATTTGTATCGATTTATCATCATGAAAATCAGAGCAAATTTGGACAAAATTCTGGACAAATTAAAATTCATTTGTCTATTTCAGATGATTACCCAACTTCCGTAGCGTTTGCAATCGCTACATCTTAGGTATATAGAGGTCTGGAAGTTGTTTTAATTAAATAAAAATACTAAAAAAGGGGGTATCATGCCAAAAATTATAGAGCTAGTAGCATTAATAGCAATAAGTATCTTTGCCGGTGGTTGTATTGTGATTGGTTTAGTATTAGTACCATTTTGGCAAAGTATGAATCCTACCGATTTTTTGTCATATTTTTCCAGTTGGTCTTTTACAATTGGTGCTACAATGTTAACTATTGGACTAATAGCTCAATGCTCTGTAATATTGGCATTAATGCAAAATAAAATTGGCAAGAGACGTAACTTATGGTGTACATCTGCAGTATCGCTAGGTATGACATTTGTGTTATTTTTTGTATATTTTGTCAAAGCAAATGCAGGATTTGCTCATAGTACAATTGATCCTTTGCAAGTAGTTTATGAATTAAAACTATGGGAATTGATGCATTGGCTACGCGTAGGACTTATTTTGCTTTCAACCTTATTAGCTATTATAGCATTAGTTGATAAAAGTGAATAAAAGCAATAATAATTAGGTAGCAGGAGTGATGGAGTGCATAAGCGTCAGTTTAAGAAAATAAAGTAGAAAAGTCGTCATTGCGAGACCACGCAAGTAGGTCGTGGCAATCCAT
>NZ_MWZE01000071.1 GCF_002259525.1 Rickettsia endosymbiont of Culicoides newsteadi
ATTTCCTGTGACCAATAATTAGCTCCTCCACATGCCTCCATAGCTACCAATGAACTTTTATCGAGATTGCTTAAATAGGCTATTAACTCATCTCTTGTAACTTTTTGGTAACCTATTTTTTTGCCATTTTGATCGACTTGCACCAAGTGCATACTATTTTTTGCTAAATCTATTCCTATTATAGTATTTTTTATGCTATTATTTATCATGGTATGGACCTATTAATTAAATTATTATTTAATTTGGAGCAGCTGAAAACTATTTTTCAGCTGACTCCGTACAAGTAAAGCATATTTCGCTTCACTCGTCCATACCATCATTCCCGCGTAGGCGGGAATCTAAACCCCTGCTTACGCAGGGGTGACACTAAGTCGAACAGGGATGACACTAATATAAATATTTTTGTTTAAGATAGTTTAAAAATATTTCCGATTGAATTCGATCTTCACCCGTAGCGTCTTTAATTAATTCACTAGTACTTTTTAATGAGCCATAGTTTCTAAGATTATTATTCAAGAATTGATTTATACCTTTGAATTCTCCTCTGGTGATTTCTTTTTTTATGTTATGATTCACTTCTTGTGCTTTTTTCATCAGCATTGAAGCAATAATTGCTCCGTTAGTATAAGATGGGAAATAACCAAAGCTGCCCATTGGCCAATGTATATCTTGTAAGCATCCATCTGTATCTGTTTGTGGAGTAATTCCTAAATATTCTTGCATCTTATTATTCCAATAATGTGGCAAATCATCCAAAGTTAGCTCTCCGCTAATTAATAATTCTTCTAATTCAAGCCTAACTATTACATGTATTGGGTAAGTAACTTCATCTGCTTCTACTCTAATAAAACTAGGGGATACTCTAGTCATTAATTTATAAAGATTCTCCCCAGAATATTCTTGTCCTTTAAATCCGAATTCGTCCTTAAGTAACATTGATAGAAATTCACAAAATTCTCGTGATCTACCTACTTGCATTTCCATAAATAGAGACTGACTTTCATGGACAGCCATACCCTTAGCCTTGCCTACAGGTTGGTTTTTATATTTGCTAGGCAAGTTCTGTTCATATAAAGCATGACCTGTTTCATGTATAATTCCCATGATCCCTGAAATAAAATTACGTTCATCATACCTATTAGTTAATCTAATATCATCAGGAGTGCCTTGACAAAATGGATGAGCCGATTCATCTAATCTACCTTTAGTGCAATCAAACCCCATTATTGCCATAAGCCTTTTGGCAATTAGTTTTTGTTGTTCTTTATTAATAGTGTCAACTATAGGTAGGACATGTTCTTTGCTTTGTTTTTCTACTACCTGACTAATTAATTGCGGTATGGTTTTTTTAATATTATTAAAAACTACTTTAATTTCATCTAGTTTACGCTCAGGGTCATATGCGTCAAGTAAAGCATCATATTCAGTACAATTTAGGGTTTTGGCTTTAGATTTAGCCATTTCCCGTATACAATCTAATACTGTTTGTAGATAAGGTTTAAGTGATAGATAGTCATTATTCTTTTTAGCATTTCGCCAGATTAACTCACATTTTGCACTAGCAGTAACATATTTTTTTCTTAAATCATCATCTATACAGTTAGATTCTACGATCCGTCTTTTTGTTTCTCGTAAATTTGCTAATTGCCAAATATCTAGCATATCTTGGTTTTCAGAAACAGCCTGTATTAATTCACCGAGTTTTGGTGATTTTAATCTAGAATGTGCTATGGAAGATAATAGTGATATTTCGTTTGTTCTACTATCAATCGATCCTTGCGAAATGTTTACTGCGATATCCCAATAGAGTATACTAATCACGTTATTAATTTGAGAGATTTGCTCTAATTCTTGTTCTAACAATGTATAATGTTTCATATAATTATTCCCTAATTGTAACTATTTTTATAGTATACTAGTTTAGCAAAAATCACTATAATAAATACAAAAACTTGATTTTTTTATATATATAACTAACTCGACTAACATTACTTTCAATTCACCGCGTCATTGCGAGAAAGACCTTAGATAGACGAAGCAATCCAAATGGATTGCCACGACCTACTTGCGTGGTCTCGCAATGACGTTGTGAATTGAAAGTAATGTTAATCGGGTTAATTGCAATTATCCAAATTTTGGATAATTAATTATAACAAATTTATGTTATTATAAATTGACCATTATGAAAAATACATATTACATTACTACACCGATTTATTATGTCAATGATATACCTCACATAGGGCATGCTTATACAAGTGTTGCATCTGATGTAATAGCAAGATTTATGCGTTTATCAGGTAAAGATGTAATGTTTTTAACAGGTACTGATGAACATGGTCAGAAGGTAGAAAAATCGGCTATTGCCAAAAATGTTGAGCCGCAAATATTTACTGATACGTTGTCTGAAACTTTTCGGACATTAATGCATTCAATGAACATTTCTAATAATGATTTTATTAGAACCACAGAAGCTAGGCATAAGCAAGCGGTAAGTAGTTTGTGGCAGACATTACTTGATAATGGTGATATTTACCTAGGTAGCTATAAAGGTTGGTATTCTGTACGTGATGAAACATTTTATAATGAATCAGAATTAACAGCCGACGGATTAGCTCCAACTCAAGCTCCTGTTGAATGGCTTGAAGAACCAAGTTACTTTTTTTCTTTATCAAAATGGCAAGATAAATTATTGGATTTTTACTATGCCAATCCTGATTTCATCAGACCAAATACCAGACGTAACGAGGTTATTAGCTTTGTGAAATCAGGGCTGCATGATTTTTCTATATCGCGTTCTAGCTTTAACTGGGGGATTAAAGTGCCAAATGATAAACAGCATATAATATATGTATGGCTTGATGCGTTAACAAACTATATTTCAGCTTTAGGATACCCAAATGATACAAGCCAATATAATAAATTTTGGCCAGCTGATGTGCATGTGGTTGGTAAAGATATATTGCGTTTTCATGCAGTATACTGGCCAGCATTTTTGATGGCAGCAGGATTGCCGCTGCCAAAATGTATTATGGCACATGGATGGTGGCTTAATGAGGGACAAAAAATATCGAAATCTATAGGAAATGTAATTGACCCACTACAGTTAATAAAAGAATTTGGTTTAGACCCAGTTAGATATTATTTGATGAGAGAGATAATATTTGGCTCAGATGGAAGTTATTCTCGAAGTGGTTTTGTTAATAGAACCAATAGTGAGTTATCTAATAAAATTGGTAATTTGTTGCAAAGAACTCTAGCCTTTGTTTATAAGAATAATGATGCAAAAATTCCGTTAATTAGCCAAGAATCTATCAATAGCATTTATGAATCATTTTTAATTAAAACGTCACAACAAATTATATCAGAAAATTTAATATTTATGGATAGATTTGATATGAACTCGGTGTTAGAAAATATTATTACTTTAACTGAAGAAGCAAATATTTACATAGATCGAGAAGCCCCTTGGCAGTTAAAAAAAACTGATCCTATAAAGATGGCGGAAGTGCTATATACGCTACTTGAAACACTAAGATATATTGCTGTAATGTTACAACCATTTATCCCTGATTCAGCTAGTAAAATGCTTGATCAACTTGCTGTGCCAGAGAGCCAGAGAATGTTTAAACATTTAACCAAGGAGTTTAGTTTAACTCCAGGCAGCAGCATCAGTCAGCCAGAAGCTATATTTCCAAGATTTCAGATATAGTCAATCAAGGAGAATCATGCTTCGGTGCGGGATATTATAGTCAATTGATGAGAATTTGGGGATAGGAGCGATGGAGCGACGCCTATAAGTAATAGGCGAGAGACGAGTGACAACGTCCCCAACTTCTCATCAATTGACTATAGTACAACCAATACTAAAGTAACTTGGTAAAGACGTATCAATTATTATTTCTTTACCAAGTACTTTCTCAGGTAATATTACTTTTTTGGCATGTAATAACATTTCCCTGGATAAAGCTATTGCTTCTAAGGTGCCGTATTTTCTGTCCCCTATTATAGGACAAGCTAGCATTTTCGCATGAAATCGAAGTTGATGCATTCTGCCAGTAAGAGGAGTAAACTCAACCAGTGTCAAATCATTATTTAACTTCTTAAGGAATTTATAGCGGGTTATCGATAATTTACCATTTTCCTCATCATTTTGCACAGTTTCATACGCCCCTCCCCTATTCTTACCTATCATACCACTAATTTCTCCCTCGGATTGTGGAAGCTTACCTAAAACTACCGCTATATAGGTTTTTTGAATATCCTTCTCCTGAAAGGCTTTAACTAATTTTATACTACTTGCATAATTTTTAGCAATTAGCAATATTCCTGAAGTATCTTTGTCTAACCTATGAACTAACTTAAAATCTGCCCCCCGACCATTTAAATATTGCAATGCATCATCTATAGATAGAGTTATCTTGCTACCACCTTGGGTGGCAAGACCTGACGGCTTATTGATTGCTATAAGCCACTCATCTTGGTAAATTAGATAATCCTTCAACAATTTACCAGCTAGTTTAATCGCTGAACTGGTAAAAATCCTATCAGAAGTTTTCAGAGGTTGTAAATTTAAACTATCCTCTATAAAAATTTGATCACCAACATTTATTCGCAGATTGGCTGCTACCTTACAAGAATTAACCATTATCTGCTTAAACCTTAAGGCACGCTCAATCACTCCTTGAGTAAGACTAGGATATAATTTTTTTAAGTAACGATCCAACCTACAAGGCAGTTCTAGATCAACATTTAATATTGCCACTTATGCACTCTTTAATAAAAAATAACTCCACAATATACAAGATAACAGTATAATTGCACAAATCTGATGGAATAAAGCTATTAATACAGGTACTGAATATAAAATAGTAGTTATGCCAGCTAACATTTGTAATAGCAATATACCAACAATGTAATAAGCTGCTTTATTTAATTTAGGGTGTTTAGTTTTTATTAAGCTCACTACTAAAAATCCAGCACTAATACAAACTATATATGCTCCCATTCTATGAAAAAACTGAATAACCACAGGGTCGCTTAAACTATCTATAGTAAGTAGTTTAAACGTTAGTTCTTCAGGTATAAAATTATTACCCATTAATGGAAAGCTATTATATACCTGCCCAGCATCAAGACCTGCAACCAACCCCCCTAAAAAAATCTGTATATAAACTATACTAATAGTTACTAAACAACATAATTTTGCTGAATTCAAACTTATCGTTTGTTCATTTAGTAAAATATCAAAACTATTATTCATCAGCTGATAGAACAATAAATTATAGATGATAATCGCTATAATCAAATGCCCAGCTAAGCGGAAATGACTAACATATGGCTGCAAAATTAGCCCACTTTTTACCATATACCAACCCATAAATCCTTGAACCGCAAATAATAACAATATCCCCAAATATACTGGTAGTGATCTGCTAGCAATTTGCCTAGTCACCAAAAAATATACCAACGGTATCAGATATAATAAACCAACAACTCTCCCAGCAAAACGATGAATAAATTCAATCCAAAAAATAAATTTAAACTCTGAGAGAGTCATATTAATATTTTTTTGCTTATATTCGACTGATTGCTGATATTTACTAAACTCATCCTGCCACTCAGAATTATTGAGTGGTGGGACAATACCTGATACTGGCTTCCATTCAACAATTGATAAACCAGCATCAGTAAGCCTAGTAAGACCACCCCAAAAAATCATAAAAACCACCATACAGCAGCATGCAGCCAACCAAGGCTTTATTAATAGTTGTGACATTCAACCCAATATCTTTAATATCTATAATATAACAGATTTTTTTGATCCACTAATAGCTGTTTTCATTATTTTTGTAATATTTTGTATTTTTTTAATATAGTCACCTTACGTATGGTATTTAAAAGTCATATAGAAAATAGCTTGGCGTCATTGCGAGCTGATGTATCCCCACGAAATTGTTGCAAAATAACACGAGTTGCCAATTAATTGATTTTAGTAAACCCTAGACTTCACAAGGTTTGAAGAACATTTAATCAGGTCAAAAAATGCAATAAATTCTCAAAATTAGAAATTTTTTAAAATACATAACGTCAATTCGGGATAAGGTTATAATTTAGAGGAAAGTCGAAATTGCAATTTATGGAAGGTTTATTTTTCTTAAGAGAATAGGCAACTAGTGTAGAAAGTATATGAACAAAAGCATTTATAGGGGATCTGTGTC
>NZ_MWZE01000072.1 GCF_002259525.1 Rickettsia endosymbiont of Culicoides newsteadi
ACAAATTGCAGCTTGAAAAATGCAAAAATGGGAAACAAAATTATTATTTTTTTGTCTTGATTTTTCAGTCCAGTATCCTATTTGATGTGTACTAATTTATAAGTTAGAAGACAATAGAAAAAGCACTAAATCTATTGTAGATTAAATGGTAAATCGGACTATAATAGACAATATAGTAAACGAATTGATTTAATATACGTATTTGGATAGATAAAATGAGATTATTTGGTTATGCAAGAGTATCAACTTCCGATCAATCATTAGAAATACAAAAACAAGCTCTTAAAAAAGCAGGAGTTATCGAGTCAAGAATATTTTCTGACAAAACAACAGGTAGTAATCTTGAACGAGAAGGGCTAAAATCATTAATGGTGAAAGTTGAGGAAGGTGATGCAGTGTTAATTACTAAACTGGATAGATTAGGTAGGGATACAGCAGATATGATCAGCCTGATTAATCACTTTGATAAAATGAATGTAGGGGTACGTTTCTTAGATGATGGTATTAACACGGAAGGAGCTGCTGGTAAAATGGTAGTAACGATTTTATCAGCAGTAGCACAAGCAGAACGTCTGAGGATTTTAGAGCGTACCAATGAGGGGCGACTTGAAGCAAAGCTCAAAGGCATAAAATTTGGAGCTAAACGCAGGATTGATAGAAAGCAATTGCTGCAATATCATGAACAAGGTATTATTGGAACTAGTTTAGCTAAAAAAATGAGTATCAGTCGTGCTGCTGTATATAAGATACTCAAAGAAGAGCGAACAAATGTTGGCTAAATGATAGATAACAAGTAAGTAGCAAAATGCCAAAAAAACCTAAACATGACCAGCTTTTTAAAAGAATTATGGGCAATGAAATAGCTGCACAAGAATTTTTAGAGTATTATCTACCGAGTAATTTTAAAGAACAGTTAGATTTATCAAAAATTAAAGTAGAGAAAGAAAGTTATATTGAAGAGAGCTTGAGAAGAAAATATAGTGATATAGTTTATGCTGTAAGCACTAAAAATAAGGAGAGTGCTTTTATCTACATTTTATTAGACCATCAGTCAACAAGTGATTATTGGATGGCACTAAGGCTTTGGAAATATACGTTACTATTATGCGAAAGACATAAAAAGAATAATGATAAGCTACCACTAATCTACCCAATGATTATGTATAACGGTGTAGAGGAATATAGTGCACCAAGAAACATATGGGAATTGTTTACTGACCCTATGCAAGCTAAAGAGTTAATGGTGTCAGATTATCAATTAGTAGATTTACAGAGTATGTCGGATGATGAGATAGTTCAGCAGAAGCATTTAGGAATGATGAGCTATGTCATGAAGCATATACATCAACGAGATATGCTTAAATTGTGGGAGGAGTTTTTAAGAAGGTTTAAGCTAGAAGTGTTAATAGATAAAGAGAATGGTTATATTTACTTAGAATCGTTTTTATGGTATACTGACGCTAAGTTGCAAGAAGAACAGCAATTAGAATTAGAGCAAGTACTAGCCAAATATTTATCGGAAGAAGAACAAGGTAACATTATGCGAACTATTGCACAAAAGTATATTGATGAAGGCAAAGCTGAGATAGTTAAAAATTTACTAAAGGCTGGTTTATCTGTTGACTTTATTACTCAATCTACCGGCTTGAGTCGGTCGCAAATTGAGTCTTTGTCCAAGTAAGTGTGGAAAATTTTGAGTCTTAAGTGGATAGTATTTAAAACCAGAGGAAAAGCTTATGCAGTTTTACTGCAAGTATACGATTGATAACCGCTATCCTCTCAGAAATTAATGATGATTGGATTACTGATAAACCTTATTTACATATTAATACATAAAAAAATGAACGATAAAATGTGAATTTACAGAATTAATGTTGCTTTATCTAAATATAAATAAAATTGTAAAGTTTATTGTTTTCTAAAACTAGAAATGATAGCATGACGCTTTGAGTCTTTTTTAACATTTTTATATTGAAAGGGCAAAAACTTTAAATAATACATGTAAAATTATGGATAAAAAAAGTAAAAGGGAATCAAGTAGTATTATAAGTCAGCAGAGTATTATCTCCACTCAATCTTCAGGCTCATCGATAAATCTGCCTAGCGGCAGCAGTGCTGAAGTATTACACTCTACGCCTACAGCTTCTTCGCATATTACAAAAAAACATAAATCATATGTTTACAAGTTTTTAGAACATCTCTTTAAAATAAATATGAGTCAAGATGCTTTAGTAGATATCATAATTAATGAGGATATAAACGATAATCAAATCTTAATAGTGGGACGTCCTAAACTATGGCTTTGTTGCATGAATCAGATTTTGAAAGTGTTGTTTAATTTTTGTCAAAAATCAGGCAAATTTTTTGGTATCCGGCATGCCGAGTTTTGTCATGATATTAAGAATATTAGCAGCTACTTTACTTTCGGTTTTTTGGTTTAAAAAAGTTCTAGATTTTAATTTGTTTCCTATAATTGATTTGTAACGGTAGATAGCGTTTTCTGCTTTGGCTCGCCTGCCGTAGTTGGTATGTTTTTGCCATCGCTTTCGTCCTTGTTCCATAAGACGAATATTGTCTAATCTTAATTTAGAGTCATCGGGCATTTCTGCTCTGAACCCTAAGTTTGGCGGTACTACTGCTTTTATAGGAATTTCATTACCATGTTGATTCTGATGGGCGATTAATGCTTTGTATGTAGAGGGTTGGTCATATGCTCCGTCAGCTAGTACGGTATCTATTGGACTATCAATTTCCTCAAGTAATGTGCCTATCGTAGCACAATCACTAATATTGTGAGTCGTTAATTCAGAGCTTGCAATATATCCGTTTTCATCAACAGCGATATGAAGCTTTCTCCACGATTTCCTTGCTTTCAGTGCGTATTTTTCTTCCTGCCACTCCTGCTCGCCGTAAATCTTTATACCGGTACTATCGACGCAAAGCGTTACGGGATCACGATTTGCCCTACGGTGCCGTGACACTTTAAGTTTTTTTGTTCTTCTTGAAATAGTAGTATAATCAGGCGTTTTGAGCTCGAGATTCAGCAGTTTTATAATTGATTCTACAAAACCTTCGGTTTGCCGTAAATGCTGTTTGTATACTAATCCAAGCCTCACGCATGTCTCAATAGCAAGATCGGAATAGATCGCTTGACCGCCCCGCTTCTTATGTACGGATACGGGATTATTCCATTTTGCTACCGCTTCCCCTGAAAACCAAATTATTAGACTACCACGATTTTTTAATGATTGATCGTACTCACGTGAATTACTGATTTTGTATTTAGCTCGGGCAAATTTATGACGATAAGGATATTGGTGTTTGTTCGGCATATTTACCTTAAAAAAAGAGGATATCTTAACTCCTTAACTTTACTATTTCCACTGCTTTTTTTATTTATTCAAAAACTCGATTTACTCCAAATTCCGATTCATGCAACAAAGCCTTATGGAACAAGGACGAAAGCGATGGCAAAAACATACCAACTACGGCAGGCGAGCCAAAGCAGAAAACGCTATCTACCGTTACAAATCAATTATAGGAAACAAATTAAAATCTAGAACTTTTTTAAACCAAAAAACCGAAAGTAAAGTAGCTGCTAATATTCTTAATATCATGACAAAACTCGGCATGCCGGATACCAAAAAATTTGCCTGATTTTTGACAAAAATTAAACAACACTTTCAAAATCTGATTCATGCAACAAAGCCATTATAATCAACGATGATATAAGTAATAATCAAACCACAATAGTAGGACGTACAAAATTATTAGGAAGTTCAACTAAGCAAATGCGTCATGTTACCCCATATACTTTCATAGAGAAAGCTATTAAAGCAACAATTGTGGCAACAGAAGGAAAGAGTGATTATATATCATACATCGATAATATAGTAGAAGCTATTAAGCCACTAATAAAAAGCAAAGAAGGCATCTGCTTAACAGCAGATCAATATTCTAAATTAAGATCCAGTATTACATTACAGGATGAAGAAGCTAAAACATTTATGTTTTCTACTATCAGTAAGGCACAAAAGAAAAATGAGTATCACTTAATATACAATGAGGCACTGATAGGTAAATTCGAAGAATGTCAAAATTTTTCAGAAGAGGAAAGAAGGAAGGCTAGAGACGACTTCAAGATTAAGTTTGAGAAATATATTAATTATGGCATTAAATATCTTACTGAAGAAATCTTGGATCCAAAAGATGTTAATACTATAACAATAACTTGTGAAGGAATTGCTAGGATAATATTAACTCTGTTTAATCAGGATCAATACGCTGCTTTTCCTGAAGAAGGAAATTCTTTACTAGAAGAAATTCGTTTATATGAAACTAAAGATGATGCACAACAAGCTGCAAAATTAAAGTTAGAAAAGCAGAGATATACTGTAAAATCTCATAATGAGATAACCAAAGAGGATATGTCAAAATATGATTCTTGTATTAGAATTGTAGATAATGAAGGATCGATAGTAAAAAAGACAGTAAAGGCACTATATATTATAAATTCGTTAATATCAAGTAAGTTTTATAATATTTTCACAATAGAGAATACTCAAGAGCAGGAACAGTATAATACTAAATATAATTTCAATATTAAAATAAACAATATTAAAATAAATGATGTAGATATTGCTAAATATAATCAGGCGATTGATTTTCACAATAATTTGCATGATGTTTTCCAACATCATGCAGCAAAATATTTATATGCAGTATTTGATTTCAAACCATTGGAAGCAAAAGTATTAGCACCTAAACAAAGAGATGATACTACTATAATTAAAGTTTACCCTTCCGCTAGCGGGGAAAGGAAATCTGAATATTCTGTTCAAGACGGTATTCAATATCGTACATCAGAAGTTAATGGTGCAAAGGGTTATAACGATGCAGCAATATTTCGTTCAGAAATGAGCAGTCAGGATACAAAAGATGTATTACAGAAAAAAATTATCAATCATATCATAATTTCACTAATGCCTTTTAAGGCAATAAAAATAGGATGTACACACAATACAAATCAAGAAGGAATTAAGAAAATACTCAACTCGTTTGTAGAGTTAGTACAAAAAGACTATAATGGTTCTAAAGATTATATTGGAAAAGAAATCAATTTGGATGATACTTGGGCAAAACAGATTACTGACGAATATGTGAGATATAGTGAGTCTATTAATTTAAGTGGTATATCTGAACCTATATCAGATAATTATGATATTTAACTAACAAATGAATGTGCTATAGTCTTTGGTACTATGGATTAAATATAACAAAGTAATAGGTAAATTATATGCATAAAAGTACTTTACAAATGGCATTAGAGGAAGCTGCTTCTAAAATTTTAGTCAGCGGGATCTGTCATAATAACACTGAGTCTATCACAAAATGGGTAGAAGAAAATTTAATTAATGATAATCCTAATACTAGTGATAACAAAAAAATTGCTTTTTATGAAGCAGAAAAATCACTGATTAAGAAGTATATTGCTGAAAATAATTTAGAGCAGTTAACTACACTTATTAATGCAATTGACAACGAAAAATTTAAAGATGATCCAAATTATCAAAAATTAAAAGTAAATGAATGTAGAGTTTTAGCAAATGCTATAATAGAAGCAAAAAGATACTTAGAAGAAGATAAAAGTATGTATAAATATCTGCATACACTACTAGATACTAAGTATAAAGAGCTAACAGATGAAGGGTATAGAAGTAAGATATCAGATAAAATCACTGAGGCTTTATCTGTTGTCCAATACTCTGATACTGAATCTTCAGAAGTGCCAACCGCAGGAGAAATACACCAATACTGTACTATTCTGTGATTTAGGGTCTATCAGAAAGATTGTGTAAGTATGATATCAGAGTTAGTCCATCTTTGATCGACATTTGCCCATTTTTGGTCATCAGTACCACAAAGTATGGCAAATTGATTCAAGGCAACTGACCAATCTTTAATTGGTATTATCTCTTATGTCTACAGCCTTTTTGACGGAGCGACTAGTTAGTTCTTCATAAATATATCAATGTTGGCATTCTTGGTATATCATACATCAAGCAAAACTTTAATAAACCTGAACAATTTGGTATTCTAAAATAAATATATATAGTCTCCCCGTCAAAAGTATAATGGTCTCCATATTTTGGACACAAAAATAGAAGAAATGAGATAGAATTCTTTAGCAAAAAAGGAGAGCTAGAG
>NZ_MWZE01000073.1 GCF_002259525.1 Rickettsia endosymbiont of Culicoides newsteadi
AAAAAAACATTTATCACAGGCATTAACTCCTTGCAACTCCTATATCTCCTTTATTTTTTCTTATCCCTTATCCCGAATTGACGTAACTCATAACATATGATAATTACCGACTGGGCAATGTTCAGAGAATTAAAATCTCCGGTATTAATATTAATAATCTTATGGGCATAAGTAATTTCCCTATTTTGCAAACCACAATTTTCACGACCAAACATAATACCTACCTTAAGACCTGCCGGACAATCTTGACTTAAATTCTCTGATAGAACATAATCTTTATTGATATTACGTGATGCTACAGTTGTTGCATATAAATAATCAATATCCTCGATACTGGCTTCTAAACTATCATAAATCTTAGCATCATCTATGATATCTATCGCTGATACCGCCACACTACGTGCCTGTTTGTTTGGCCAACCATCTCTAGGCGTAACAATTCTCAACTCTGAAGCATTAAAATTTTTCATTGCTCTGGCAGTGGCACCAATATTCTCCCCCATTTGAGGCTCTACTAAAATAATAATTGGCATACTCAAATCTTTTGAGCCTGGATGTTTTTGATTTCGTGACATATTCTAATACTTAATTATATTACATATTAATTTTTCAAACTTTTGGGGTACAAGCAAAGCAAACATAGGCTACCGCAAGAGCATCTGCTTCATCAAAGTTACTAATAGCAACTGCCCCTGGTAGTAAAAGCTTAATCATTTGCAAAACCTGATTTTTTTCGGCGTGTCCATATCCCACTACTGATTTCTTAATAACATTAGGTTTAAATTCTCGAAAAGCAACATCATATCCTCCAATAAGTGACATAACCGCCCCTCTAGCATATCCCAATTTCAAAGATGATACACTATTCATATTAACAAAAGTCTCCTCCATCGCAACAATAACAGGTTGATATTGCGTTATTACCTTTTGCAAGGATGCCGTAATGAAAGCTAACCTTTTATGCATCAGCTCACTTGATTTAGTCTTTATCACCCCGCTAGCTAAATATTTCAGAGGATTAGTATCAATTACTCCCCATCCCATACCAGCTAAAGATGGGTCAATTCCTAGTATAACCAAAATTACTCTCCCACTAATAGATTTTTATAAAAATTATTTAATTCTTCAAATTATTTGAGTTGATATAGTCAATTCAGGAGAATTTGGGGCTAGGAGCGATGCCGTATAGGCATTAGTTTAAGAAAATAAAGTAGAAAAGTCGTCTATTAGCGAGCCACCGTAGGTGGCGTGGCAATCTTTTCTAATCACTTTTCTGAATTGCTTCGTCGACCTAAGGTCTCCTCGCAACGACGGTTTTTCAGTTATTGTTTTCTTAAACTAACGCTTATGAGCAACAACGTCCCCAATTTCTCATCAATTAACTATACCAGTAAAAATCATATAAATTAAGTATAGATTAACTAAAATGACACATAGTTATCATATTAATAATTTATTTTTATGTAAGAAAACAATTTTATCTATTATTTGACTTGAATATTATACATTTTAAGCTAGAATCACCAGTACAAAAAATGAGGTTTACTATGAAAAATTTACTAACTATTATTCTAACTTTGGCTTTCTCTATTTCTGCTTTTGCTGCGGGTTCGTCTTCTGATAAAAAAGATTCAACTGCTACGGATCAGCAACAAGAAGAAAATGCGGATAACCAAGATACAACAAATACGAAGAAAAAAGACGACAAGAAAGAAGAAAAGAAATAATTTCTTTATTCTACAGGCTGGTATAGGATATTTTCTATACCAGCTCTTTCTTTCGACACTGTAAAAAGTGGTATCATTTCTGGACATTTCGTCTTCTTGTCATTCTCCCGTTTCATTCTTTAGTTATAGCTGAGTTCTTGTTATTTCTGTGGAAACAGACCTGCAAAATAAGTTGAAAAATATTGGAAGTGTTTTTATATAACTCACCTTACGTATGGCATTTAAAAGTCATATAGAAAATAGTTTAGCGTCATTGCGAGAAGCTACTTTAGTAGCGACGAAGCAATCCAAAAAAACTATTAATGGATTGCTTCGGAGGCTTACACCTCCTCGCAATGACAGCACGATGGGTGCTTATTTGGCGCTAATTCAGGTTAATTGACTATATGTGTAAGGTGAGTTATATAATATATATTCATTTTTAAATTCAAAAGTGTGTTTGCATGAATTTGTTTATTGCTATTATAATTATGGAAATTTTGGCTGGGGCTGAGGTAGATTTATTTGTCCCTAGTTTTCCAGATTTACAAGATACCTTTAATATTTCTACTTTTAAGGTCGAATTTTTACTAGGAATAAATCTTATAGCCCATTGTTTCACAGCTCTAATTGTTGGAAATTTAGGAGATAGGTTTGGTAGAAGAGTAATTATTCTTATAGGTCTTGTAATATTTGTGATTGGCAGTGTATTTTGTCTGTTTGCCATCGATTATTATATGATATTATTTGGTAGATTCCTGCAAGGGGCTGGTATATCTGGAGTAGCAGTGCTTTGCTATCTAGTACTTGCTGATATATATTCGGTCGAACAACAACAACGAATGGTGGGTACTTTAAATGGTACTATTAGCTTAGCTATGGCTTTTGCCCCGGTAGTAGGAAGTTATGTAAATTTTTTGCTTAGTTGGCGAGGGAATTTTGCTATACTGTTAATATTGGGAGTCTTGTGTTTGATAATCGGCATATTATTTATTCCCAAAGGGCAGGCAAATGATAATGTAAAAATATCCCTAAGAGAATATAGCGTAGTCTTTAAGTCTAAAAAAGCTATCTATTATCTAATAACTCTGATTTTTTTATTTCAAGCTTATTGGGTGTTTATTGCTATTTCTCCTATCTTGTATATGCGAGATTTAGGGGTACCTATTCAACAATTTGGTCTATATCAAGGAGCATTGGCAGCAATATTTTCAGCTTTTAGTTTTAGCAATGGCTATTTATTAAACAAGTTTGGACAGAAAAAATGTTTTTTCTTTAGTATTGCAGCACTGGTAGCTTTTATAATTGCTGCTATAATTTTGATTATACTTAAAACTAATGATCCATTAACAATAACAATAGTAGTACAATTAGTGGCAATTGGTAGCATATTTCCTTGTAATATATTATTACCTCTTGCATTAGATAGCATACCAAATGCTAAAGCCAGGTTTAGTGCTATATTTACCTCAGGAAGATTGATTATTACAGCAATATGTTTGCAATTGGCTAGCTATTTTTATCAGGGTAATTTTACGTCATTAGCAATTGTTATGTGTATCACTATAGTCATAGCATTGATTTTCTGTTATAAACTATTGCAAGAAGATAAGATTTTTAATGAATCTGAATTATAATAATGATAAAAAATAATTTTATTCTAAAAGTAGCAGCCCGATATTTTAGAGCCAAGAAGAATGAGAAATTTGTTTCTATTATTTCTGGTTTTTCTTTGATCGGTGTAACCATTGGCGTTGCCGCACTGATCGTGGTCATGTCCGTTATGAACGGTTTTCATTATGAATTAACTAAAAACATTATTGGGCTTAATGGTGACATTAGCATAACCCCATTATCACGTTTTATAGCAAATTATGATGAAATTAACAAAAAGTTACTTAGTAAAAATTATATAAAACATATTTCTCCAAGCGTTGTGGGTCAAGCTCTAGCCCTAGGTAACAGAGCAAATAGTGGTGCGGTAATTAAAGGTATAGATTTAAGTGAACTAAAATATAAAAATCAGATTTTACAAAATGTTAATACCGGAGATTTTGCTGATTTTTCTGGTAAAGATGTGGTGGCAATTGGTAATGAACTTGCTTATAACCTAGGAATTCAAGCAGGAGACAAAATAAAATTAATTTCTCCTAATTCAATTTCTACTGCCTTTGGTAGTATGCCTAGATCTAAAGAGTTCATGGTTGTGGCTACTTTCACTAGCGGTGCATATGATTATGATGCGGCAACTATTTTAATGCCGCTTATTGCCGCACAAAATTTCTTGTCTTTTGGTGAAGTTATTAATCTAATCGAGGTAATAACAATAGAACCGAGTAACGCGGGAATTTATGCTTGGGAGATACAAAATATTTTAGGCTCAAAATTACGAGTGATAAGTTGGCAAAAATCGCATCTACAGTTTCTAAATGCTTTAGCTGTTGAGAGAGTAGCAATGTTTACTATTCTTTCCTTAATTATTATGGTAGCAGCCTTTAACATCGTTTCTAGTTTGTTTATGTTGGTTAAAGACAAAACCTCAGATATTGCAGTGCTGCGTACTATTGGTGCAAGTACTCGGCAGATTATGCTTATTTTTATTTGTAACGGCATGTTTATCGGTGTACCAGGTACTGTTTTAGGTATAATATTGGGTACAAGCTTTGCTTATAATATTCAGTCTATTAAAAATATTTTGGAAAAAATAACTGGTACTAAAATTTTTGAAGCAGCAATTTATTATTTATATAGTCTACCATCGAAGGTAAAAATGGAAGATATAACATTAGTGGCAAGTATTTCTATAGTTTTATGTTTTTGTGCAACAATTTATCCGGCATATAAAGCTGCTAAATTGAATCCTGTGGATGCCCTTCGTTATGAATAAAGCTGTATTAACATTAAAAAATATTTCTAAAAAATATCAGCAGGGAAAATCTATTGTTGAAGTATTAAGTAATGTTAACTTAACTGTAATGCAAGGAGAATTAGTTGCCATAATAGGTTCTTCTGGTAGTGGTAAGTCAACTTTACTGCATATAGCTGGTTTACTTGATACCCCGAATAGTGGTGTGGTAGAAATAAATTCCATAAATTATTCCCAGAATTATGCTCATATAATAAGATTGCATAATATAGGTTTTATCTATCAACGACATCATTTACTCAAAGATTTTACTGCCTTAGAGAATGTAGCAATGCCAAAATTGATTGCTGGTAATAATCGTAAATCCGCTTTCAGGGAAGCAGAAGAGTTGCTAGTAGAGTTAGGGCTGGCTAATAAAATACATAACATGCCGGGTGAGTTATCTGGTGGCGAACAACAAAGAGTGGCTATTGCCCGTAGTTTAATTAATAATCCTCAAATTATTTTAGCTGATGAACCTACTGGTAATCTAGATCCTAATACAGCTAATGAGGTTTTTAACTTATTACTCAAAACTGTTAATCAAAAGAATACTTCTATTATTGTGGTAACTCATAATCATGAAATGGCAAGTAAAATGCATAGAGTGTATCAATTAAAATATGGTGAATTGTTATAGTCAATTAACCTGAATTAGTGCCGAATATGCACCCCAAAAGTCATTGCGAGGAGCCGCTAAAAGCGGCGACGCGGCAATCCAAGAAAAAGCGATTAGAAATAGATTGCTTCGAAGGCTTACGCTACAACTGCTGAAAGTTAGAAGGTAAAGCAGGTTTTAGATAGGTTTTCTGTCATTGCGAGACCACGTAGTGGTCGTGGCAATCCACTTTTGATTACTTTTGTGGATTGCTTCGTTGACCTACGGTCTTTCTCGCAATGACGTTGACCACATACGACTTTTAAACTATCCGGTCTAAAACCGCTTCCTCTTCTAACTTTCAACAGTTATGAGGCTTACGCCTTCTCGCAATGACGCTTGAGATGCATACATGTCATTGCGAGACCATGTAATGGTTGAAGCAATCCATTACTAGATTGCTTCAGAAGCTTACGCCTTCTTGCTAATATACAGCACGATGGGTGCTTATTCGGCACTAATTCAAGTTAATTGACTATACTTTAAGAAAGTTTTACTGATTTGTCATGAAGCAACATAATCCCTGTAGTAAAAAATGGATCAAATATAGTCTTTACTTCAAACAATAATGCTTCGTTAGTAATTTCTTGTTGCAATTCTTCTCTAATTAAATCAAACATCTCCTGCAAACTTTTACCACCATCTATCATTTGTTTAAAAACATATTTAGTATATTTAGAAACTGGTATAGTAATCTTGACATCTTTTAACAATGAATTATTTAACGTAAAATTAATGACGTTGCCAGCTATCAAAGCACTAGCTTCCATGTGATCATAAATTTGTTTAGCAATACCCGCAATACCATAAAAATATGGTACATTATCCAAATCACGTCAATTCGGGATAAGGGATAAGAAAAAATAAAGGAGATATAGGAGTTGCAAGGAGTTAATGCCTGTGATAAATGTTTTTTT
>NZ_MWZE01000074.1 GCF_002259525.1 Rickettsia endosymbiont of Culicoides newsteadi
ATTTCCTGTGACCAATAATTAGCTCCTCCACATGCCTCCATAGCTACCAATGAACTTTTATCGAGATTGCTTAAATAGGCTATTAACTCATCTCTTGTAACTTTTTGGTAACCTATTTTTTTGCCATTTTGATCGACTTGCACCAAGTGCATACTATTTTTTGCTAAATCTATTCCTATTATAGTATTTTTTATGCTATTATTTATCATGGTATGGACCTATTAATTAAATTATTATTTAATTTGGAGCAGCTGAAAACTATTTTTCAGCTGACTCCGTACAAGTAAAGCATATTTCGCTTCACTCGTCCATACCATCATTCCCGCGTAGGCGGGAATCTGATATCCCTGCCTTCGCAGGGATGACACAAAGTTGAGCAGGGGTGACGTAAGTCGAGTAGGGACGGTGATAAAAACAGTATTGCTTTGTCGTGTGCTTCGCTAATAGACGTATAGTAATGCTAATCAGGATAGCTGTATTTGTATTAAACTTAAAATTTTGAGAAATGGATGTATCCAACAGTAAGATTAAGAAGAAATAGAAAAACTCGGTGGTTACGAGAATTAGTAGCGGAGAATAGGCTTAGCGTTAATGATTTAGTGCTAGCATTATTTGTTGTTGAAGGGGAAAACCAGCGTCAGGAGATTAGCACCATGCCTGGTATATATAGGTTGTCTATTGATCAAGTAGTATTGACGGCTAGGCAGGCTTATGAGAATGGCATAAATGCCATAATACTTTTTCCCTGTATAGAGGCAAAGTTAAAAAGTGACAATGCGGATGAAGCGTATAATCTAGATAATTTAATGTGTAGGACTATTCGAAGTATCAAAAAGGCTAACATTGATATTGGTGTAATATGTGATGTTGCACTGGATCCTTATACTACGCATGGTCATGATGGTATTTTACATAATGGTGATGTAGATAATGATAAGACGGTTGAAGCTTTGTGTAAACAAGCTTTAGTTTTAGCAAAGGCTGGGGTAGGCATCGTAGCCCCATCTGATATGATGGATGGTAGGATTATGGCAATACGTCAAATGCTAGATTCAGAAGGTTTTATTAATGTTAATATACTATCTTATGCCGCAAAATATGCTTCAAATTTTTATTCGCCATTCAGAGATGCGGTGAGCAGTAATAAGGCAGTTTATCTAGATAAAGCGACCTATCAGATGGATGTACGCAATAGCAGAGAGGCTATGTTAGAGATAGAACATGATCTGGCTGAAGGGGCGGATATGATTATGATTAAACCTGGTATGATGTTTTTGGATATCATAGCCCAAGCGGCAAATAGCTTTAATACTAATATATTTGCCTATCAGGTCAGCGGCGAATATGCTATGTTGAGACTTGCTGCGGAGGTCAATGCCTTAAATTGGCAGGCGGCTTTGATAGAATCGTTATTATGTTTTAAGCGAGCTGGGGCTAGTAACATTGTTACTTACGCCGCGTTGGAAGTAGCTCAGATATTGAATAAACAAGCAATTAATATTGTAGAATAAATAGGATATAATGCAAGAGAAACGTCAGGCTAATGTAATAATAGGAATTATTATAACATTAGGTTTATTAATAACTATTACGTCATTTTATCTGTGGTTATCCTTTGAGACACCGCAGAAGCCTCTTGCTGGTAGAGGAGGGGGGTATAATGATGATGTGCAAATTGGTGGAAAATTTGAGCTAACTGATCAAGATGACAAGATTTTTAATAGTGATAATTTGAAAGGAAAATTGAGTTTGATTTATTTTGGCTTCACTTATTGCCCTGATATTTGTCCTACTTCTTTGCAAAAGATAATGGAGGTCATTAATACTCTTGATAAGTATAAAATTGATGTTGAATTTGTTTTTATTACCATCGATCCCAAACGTGATAGTTCGGATGTTCTTAAGGAATATTTAAAGCATTTTAATTCTAAGTTTATTGGTTTAACAGGTAGCGAACAACAGATTAAAGAAGTGGCTGATAAGTTTAAGGTGTATTATGCTAAAATAGATACTAATAGTGAAGATTATATGTTAGATCACTCTTCTTTCGTTTATTTGATGGATAGACAAGGAAAATATGTAAAGCATTTTTACTTAAATAGTTCAGCTCAAGAGATTATAGAATTTATTAGAGTAATGGAACAGCAGAAAAAATATTAAGATGAATTATTTACTAGTTTCATACCTGTTTGCCTTCTTGGCTCTTGGCTTATTGTTGGCAGCAAGTTGGATAGGTTATAATAAGGTTAAGGTTAGGTTAGTTAATGCAAAAAAGGGTAAAAAATAGATTAAAAATTATATTATTTTACCTATTATGCAGTGCCGGAGGGGTATATATGATATTATATAACCTTGAAGATAATATAGTATTTTTTTATCCTCCATCAAAGGTTAATGAGTTAAAACTTGGCAAAGAATTTAGGGTAGGGGGGTTAGTTAAAGTAGGTTCAATTAAAAAAATTACGGCTGATAAGGTGCATTTTGTCATTACCGATGACATTAAAGACCTAGAAATATCTTACCAAGGGGTTTTGCCCGCTTTATTTCGTGAGAGGCAAGGGGTAATAGCTGTCGGTAAGCTATTAGACAACATATTCATAGCTCGTGAATTGTTGACTAAACATGATGAGAATTATTCTCCAGCCCAGTATATATATTCAAATGAAAAGTTGATAGAAAAAGATGGAAACGTAAAATTTAAGTGACGTTTTTATGCTGCTTAATACTTATAGAATAAAAATTGTAGGGTACTATAGTCAATTGATGAGAATTTGGTGACGTCGTTGCTCAATGCTCGCCTATTACTTATAGGCGTCGCTCCATCGTTTCTAGCCCCAAATTCTCCTGAATTGACTAAATAATGATTTGCAATATAAACTCGTAGAAATATATGGATAATAATAACGACTTCCCTGGTCAAGTAAATTTCGGTTTTTCAAAAGTGTCCTTTGAGCAGAAAAGAGATATGGTTAGAGATATTTTTTCTAGCGTTGCTAATGAATATGATGTAATGAATGACTTAATGAGTTTAGGGATACATCGTCTATGGAAAGATCAATTTGTTAGGCAAATTCCTAATTTAACATCAAATATATTGGACGTTGCAAGTGGCACCGGCGATATAGCTTTTAGGATAATAAAGCGAGCTAAGGAGCAAAATATATTACCCCAAGTCACTTTGTGTGATATAAATTTAGACATGCTGACGATAGCTCGTAATAAAGCTGTTGATAGTAACATATTACATGGATTAGAGTATGTCGTAGCTGATGCGGAAAAATTACCTTTTCCTGATAATAGTTTCGATTGCTATACTATAGCATTTGGTATTAGAAATGTGTCAAAAATTGACAATGCCCTAAAAGAAGCTTATCGCGTACTAAAGCCTAAGGGCAAGTTTCTATGTTTAGAATTCTCTAAAATGCAATATGAGGGTCTGAAGCAATTATACCAGTTTTATTCGTTTAATATTATTCCTAAGATTGGTAAAATTGTAGCAAACAACGAAGCAGCTTATCAATATTTAGTAGAAAGTATTAGTTTATTCCCAGATCAGGAGAATTTTGCAATTATGTTAAAGGATGTTGGATTTAACGATGTTAGTTATAAGAATCTTCACTTAGGAATCGCTGCTATTCATAGTGGTTATAAATGATTAGCTTATTATTGAATTTTTTGCATATATTAAGAGTGGTAAGCAAGCAGCAAATTCTGACTTATCCAGGTACCATAAAATTACCATCTAGGTTAAGAATTCTTGGTTGGATGATAACCATAATAGTTTATCCGATTGGTTTATTTAAACTACCAAAAGACGATTTTGGTATGAGGTTAACTGATTGTTTTAAAAAATTAGGACCTGTTTATATAAAATTTGGGCAAACTCTTTCCACCAGACCAGATTTAATAGGAGTTAAGATTACCAATTATTTGCAATCTCTACAAGATAAGTTGCCGCCTTTTAGTAGCGATATCGCACGACAAATTATTGAGGAGTCTTTTGGACAAAGTGCCGATGAGTTATTTTCCGCCTTTGAGGATATACCAGTTGCGGCGGCTTCGATTTCTCAAGTACACAAAGCTAGGCTGAAATCAGGTGAGTTGGTTGCGGTAAAAATATTACGCCCTGAAATTCATCACACATATAATAAGGATATTAAACTTTTATATATTCTGGCTAGGCTAGTAGCAAGAATATCGACAAAATTAAAAAGATTACGATTAGTGGCAGTAATGGATGTATTTAATGCTACTATGAAGTTTGAGCTTGATCTACGTTTAGAGGCAGCTGCCGCCTCAGAATTGTTTGACAATTTCCAAAATGATGTTGATATATATATTCCTAAAATTTATTGGCAACTGACGCATGAATATATAATAACCACAGAATGGGTAGATGGAACATCAATTTATGCTCGAGATAAGCTGATAGAACAGGGTTTAGATCCAGCTGAAATAGCTCAGAAATTTGCTATAATGTTTTTTAATCAAGTATATAGGGATGGTTTCTTTCATGCAGATTTGCACCCTGGCAATATTCTAGTTAGGTCAGATGGTAGCATAGTGTTACTAGATTTTGGTATTATGGGTAGATTACCTGATAAAGATAGAATGGCAATTGCTGAGAGCCTATTTGGTTTTTTAAGTAAAAACTATAAGCTAGTAGCACTTGTCCATCTTCGAGTTGGTTATATAGATAAAAATACCGATCTTGATCTTTTTGCTCAAGCCTGTAGAGCAGTGAGCGAACCGATTATAGGATATGCTGTCAAAAATATTTCTATAGGTAAGTTACTTGCCCAATTATTTAAAATTACTGAAGATTTTGGTATGGAGGTGCAACCACAATTGCTATTATTACAGAAAACTATAGTAGTAGTTGAAGGGGTAGGACAACAGCTCGATCCAGAAATTAATATGTGGCAGCTTATAGAACCATGGATCAAGAAATGGGCGGCTAAAAATCTTAGCCCAGAGGCAAAGGTGATTAGGCTTTTAAAGTATTTACTAATAGAAATATCGGAAAGATTATGTAAATGAAAATAGTAACTTGGAATATTAACTCTCTACGTTTGCGACTTGATTTGCTTAAGAAGCTAATTGATCAACATCAGCCTGATATTATATCTCTCCAAGAGACCAAAACAGTTAATGAGTTATTTCCTCATCAAGCTATTAATGATATGGGTTATAATCATATATATTATTCAGGGCAAAAATCTTATAATGGAGTAGCAATTTTATCGAAAATGCCTATTACTAATAGATTCTCCCTTGAATTATATAATAGTGATAAAAGGCATGTAGCAGTTGAAGTTCTGGGTATAGAAATCCATAATTTTTATGTACCAGCTGGTGGAGATATAGCTGATGTAAAGATCAATGAGAAATTTAAACATAAATTGGCATATTTAGAATTAGTACAACAATGGTTGACCTATAATCGTAGTAAAAATAGTAAGATGATCATAACCGGAGACTTAAATATCGCACCATATGAGCATGACGTATGGTCGAGTCGTCAATTGCGGAATGTTGTTAGCCACACAGATATAGAGCGGTCAACCTTGTTGGAGTTACAATCTTCCCTAGGTTTTATCGATAGTAGCCGTCATTTCGTGCCGTATGATCAAAAATTTTATACTTGGTGGAGTTATAGAAACATAGACTGGCAAAAATCTAACCGGGGACGTAGACTAGATCATATTTGGACTAGTTGTAACTTACAAGATAAGATGTTATCGGTCAGCTCCTTATCAGAAGCTAGGGGATGGCTTCAACCTTCTGATCATGTGCCTTATTTTTTAACACTAAATATGAGGTAAATATAGCTAACATAGGTCATTGTGAGACTACATAGTGGTTGTTGGATCGCCACGCCACTTCGTGGCTCGCGATGACGCATAAGCGTTAGTTTAAGAAAATAAAGTAGAAAAGCTGTCTATTACTCGATAATCAAAATTTGTCATGAGAACGTTCGCTGAGCTGTGTCAGTATAGAATATCATAGTCTAAAATTCAACCTATCAGGGAAGAAAATATCTAGCTGGGAAACGGTTACCGCCCAATCTGGGATTGGCATATTCCACTTTGCTGTAATCTGTTTTATAGCACAAAAAACCAATTTGAACAAGGCATTTTCACTTG
>NZ_MWZE01000075.1 GCF_002259525.1 Rickettsia endosymbiont of Culicoides newsteadi
TGAGTAAAGAATAGTAACAATAAAGAGAACGAAAGTTAAAGAGTTAATGAATAAGTATTCTGAATAAAATCCGTAATTATGTCGAGGCTCTAGAAGCCGTGGGAATGAGAGGTCACTCAAGGATATTTATAAGAATGCAGAAACCATTATGGCACTCGATGCTGAATATATGACCGCTTCCTTTGTGGCTCTATTTTTTTATTTTCTTTCTTGACAAATTCACTCGTCCATATATGACAAATTAGATGTGGGAATGACAGGGTAAAAACGTCATTGAGAGGAGTGCTAAAGCACGACTAAGCAATCCATTAAGTGTGGATTGCCGCGACCACTATGTGGTCTCGCAATGACACTTGCGTTGAAAAATATTTACACCTTCTCGCAATGACGGCTTGAGGACGTAAGGTTATGTTGCTTCATTGACCTACGGTCTTTCTCGCAATGACAGCAGTTTATTATGAAGAAATGCTAACTGAGTTAACTATAAAAAATCAAGTTGAACTGAAAAGTTATAGATTACTATAAAATTTCTAGTATACTCAGCTGGTTTTATAACTTTTAAATAAAATATTAACGTATGAAAATAATTTCTATATATTTATTGATTATTTTGATTGCTACGCAAGTATTGGCTGAGAATCAAATTACTAGAAAAAATTTGAAATTTGATACCTCTAATGATTATACGGAAAGATTAGATGGTTTAGAAAAAGAAAATCAACATTTACTTGGCAGAATTGAAATAATTGAGCATACTATTGGTAAATTAGAGAAAATTTTAAACTCGACAAAACAAGAGGTAACAAATTCCCAAGATAGTAGCGATACATCAAAAAATTCAGTAGATGATTCTGTGGCTAATGATGTCTTTGATATACCATCTACTAAAAAAGTGGAGAAAGAAGTTGTTGCTACTGATGTTGTAAAACCTATTTCGGGAGTGGCAGCAGATAAACAACTTTATGATTTAGCACTTGCCGCTTTAAAAGATAATAAATTAACAGAGGCTGAAGAAAAATTTGCAAATTTCTTAAAAAATTACTCTAAGAGTCCTTTGTTAAGTAATGCTTATTTTTGGTATGGTGAATCTTTTTTTAGACGTAAGATGTTTGATAAAGCCGCAATAAATTATTTAAAAGGTTATAAACAATCGCCAAAAGGGATCAAAGCTTCTGACTCATTGCTAAAATTAGCATTATCTCTTGGAGAGCTTAAAAAAGGACAAGAGGCATGTTCTATTCTTGATAAACTTGAAGCAGAGTTTCCAAATAGACCAGCTACCTCAATAAAAAGAGCTAAGGAGGCAAGAATTAAATTTGCTTGTAAACATTAGGATATATGAATAATAATTGGTAAATAATCATGACTGACATTTTGCAAGAAGTTTTAAGTGATAAAAATGAAGAAAAAAAACTTTATTACTTTAAAAAAATTCTTCCTATCACTATAATCCTTACACTTATAGTAATATTATTTATGTTAATAAATAATTGGCGTGATAGAAAGGCAATAGAGAATAACCAAAAGACAGGTGATATTTTAGCTAAATCTATAGCCCTTATTAATGATAACAAAGAGCTTGCTATAAAGTCTTTGGATAATTTAATGACAACAAGTACTAATAAAGTAAGTGGTTTAGCTGCTATCGAGCAAGCTAGTATCAAAATACACCAAGGAGATTTTATTGAAGCAAGAACTTTATTAAAAAAAGTTATCGATAACAACAATTATGATGAATTAACAAATGCCTATGCCCATCTAGTTTGGTTGAGTTTAATGATAGATGAACCAAATTCATCTGATGTAAACACTAATGAAATCGAGAAATATTTAAATTATTTTGATGATGAAAATAAACCATTTTTTGGGACAGCAAATATTATCAAAGCAATTTGGTATATTAATAACAACTCAAAAGATTTAGCCGAAGATACTTTAAAAAAGTTGATATCACTAGAAAGTACAACTCAAACAGTTAAAGAGCAGGCTAAAGCTTTACTTGCAAATTTACAATAATAAAGGTCTAGATTATGGCAAAACAACTTGTGACAAAACAACGATTAATTATTTTTTTACTACCTTTAATGTTAACTTCTTGTGATCTAATAAGTAAAAAAACAAAAAATATTGTAGAATTAACTCCTAGATTATCTGTAGAAACTAATGAAGCAATTCAAGTGGATTCTGCTAAAACCGATATATTTAGCCCTGAGATGCTTCAGAATAATGAATATACTGTTACAAAACACAAAATAATAGCCGAGCCAATTTTTAAGAAAGCTGTTGTCTATACCATCGATAACAAAGGTAATGTTTCTGCCTTTTCTATGAAAGACAAAGCTATTATTTGGTCATATAATATAAGCACCAACAAAAATGATCATTATGTTGGTGGCGGAATATTATACCATAATGATAAACTATACGTTACCTATGGTTCAAGATTCTTGGTAGTTTTAGATAGTAAATCAGGTCATGAAATAATCAGAAAAGAACTACCTGATATTACCAGAATAAAACCGATATTAATTAATAATCATACTATTGTAGTTCAAACAGTAACTAATCAAATATTAGCGATTAATACTGAGAGATTAAATTTTGTTTGGCAACATGAAGGTATAATTGAAATTTTATCATCAAGTTATCATGTAGCTCCAATAGTACAAAATGGTTATGTGATAGTAAACTATAATTCAGGACAAATTCTTGCTTTAGAATCTAATAGTGGTAAAATTTTATGGACTAACGATTTATCTAGCCAGCAAGAAATAGGTTTACCAAATTTTGAGGCAGCTTTTATATTATGCAAACCTGTTGTCAATAACTCTCGCCTATATATAGCTAATAGTGCCGGCAAGATAATAAAGCTAGATATTATAACCGGTAATATCCTATGGCAAATTAAAGCTTATGATGTACAATCAATGTCTTTAGCTGGCAATAGTTTATTTGTAACAAATAATGCTGGACAAGTAGCTGCTATAAGCACTGAATTTGGTAAAGTTAAGTTTGTAGCAGATTTAAACGATGGAAAAGATATCAAAAAAGTTAAAGCTTCATCATTTTTAGCCCCGATAATTGCTAAAACAACAGGGGAAAAAGAGGGGAGAGAAAAAGATTGGAATTTAAATATTATCTCTGCTAAAGGTGAATTATATACTTTCCAATCAGATATTAATGGTAATTTAAGCACCACTCCGGTAATTAGTAAAATTACTAAAAATATTGAATATTATGGCAAAACCTGCTGTGGTACTATGTATTTTACTACTGATAAAAAAATTATACTAGTAGATTAGTCAAGAAGCTATATTATGGTATAATTTATTGTAATTTGTCTTGACAAAATACTGGTTATAATGCTATTTAATATAGCTCACTACTTGGATAGTGAAAACAGCAATTTTTTGCTATTTTCAAGTATAATTGTAATTAATAAAGATATATAACGTGAAAACTTATTCTGCAAAACCATCACAAATTCAAAAGAAGTGGTGGGTTATAGATGCTAAAGACCTTGTATTAGGTAGGCTTGCTAGTGAGGTGGCTAAAATCTTACGCGGTAAGCATAAACCTTCCTTCACTCCTCATTTAGATTGTGGGGACTATGTAGTAATAATTAATGCCAAACATATTTGCTTGACAGGTAAAAAATCAGCTCTTAAAGATGGTAAAATTTATTATCGTCATACTGGTTTCCCGGGTGGAATAAAAGATACAACTGCCGGAAAAATCCTGGCTGGTAAGCACCCTGAACGAGTCATTAAACTCTCTGTAAAAAGAATGATCACAAGAAATGTTCTGGGATCAAAACAAATGAGTAATCTATATGTTTACGCAGAGAATGAACACCCGCATAAAGCTCAACAACCAGAATTTTATGATTTTGCAAGCAAAAATACCAAGAATAAAAAATAGTGAATTATGACAACATTGAAGCTTCAAAGTGAAAACACTAAGAATAGTCCAATTCAGAGTAAGTTAGTTAAGCAAAAACCATCTGCAGAAAACAGTGATAACAAGGTTTACGGTACAGGCAGAAGGAAAAATGCGATTGCTAGAGTTTGGTTAAAAAGTGGTAGTGGTAAAGTAATTGTTAACAAAAAAAATGTTGAGCAATATTTTACTCGTGAATCTCATACCAAATCTCTCTTACAACCATTCGTTGTAACCAAAACTTCTGGACAATATGATATAATATGTACTGTCAAAGGTGGCGGAAAATCAGGACAAATGGGGGCTGTATTACATGGCGTTGCTAGAGCTCTTGATAAAATTGCCCCAGAATTTCACAGTATTCTACGCAAATCTGGCTTCTTAACAAGAGATTCAAGAGTTGTAGAGCGGAAAAAATATGGTAAGCATAAAGCTAGAAAAAGTACTCAGTTCTCTAAACGTTAAAGATATAGTCAATTCAGGAGGATTGGGTAGCAGGAGTGATGGAGCGACGCCTATAAGTAATAGGCGAGCATTGAGCGACGACGTCTCCAACTTCTCATCAATTGACTATACTAGGCATACATTTTAAAAATCGTATGTGGTTAACTTCATTGCGAGGAAGACAGGGGCTTACTTTTTTGTATTGAAGCTATTTCCATCATGGCGGGGTAGCTCAGTTGGTTAGAGCAGCGGAATCATAATCCGCGTGTCGGGGGTTCAAATCCCTCCCTCGCTACCAGACAAAATTCTTCTGAATTAACTATAGTATTTATTCAGATTAGCCATATTTTTACTTCACAGCTATTTTGAATAAAATATAAGACAATGATTGTCACCCCTATGTAGAATGTCATCCCTGCTTCGGTTAGGGGTCTAGATTCCCGCCTACTCACATAAGCTTTAGTTTAAGAAAACAATAGCTGAAAAACCGTCATTGCGAGCTGATATATCCCCACGAAATTAAGCGCGACAAAGCTCCGTCTTTATAATAGATGCCAGGGATTCTACCAATGGTTTTATGGCATGCAAATAATTAAATTCAATAATAAATTTCCCAAGGGTAAAATACGAATAAATCTTTTTATCTTTTACTGTCAAGTCTTCTGCAACATCAAGTAACGCATTTAAACGATTATTATGTATAAAAGGACAATGTTCTTTTATTACTTCATTTAATACTGTTTTTACATCCATAACCTACTATCTCCATCATCATTAAATAATGAAGATATTCTATCAATTCTTGCTATTTTGCAACAATTTCGTGGGGATATATCAGCTCGCAATGACGCATAGGCATCATTCCCGTCCACTATTGTCATTCTCTCGTAGGCGGGAATCTAGTACTACAGTTGTAGTTTAGATGTGAGCATTCACGATTTTTTTGCTATTTTTTTGTGATGAATAAAAAAACCTGATCACCAAGAGTCATTGCGAGGAGACCGTAAGGTCAACGAAGCAATCCATTTCTAATCACTTTCCTGGATTGCTTCGTCGGTCTGGCAACCTCCTCGCAATGACATCTTATACTTTAACCTTTTTTCCGTGAACACTCACATTCAATCTACAACTGTAGTGCTAGGCTCCTGCCTACGTAGGTGGCAACCCATAGTACCCTACAATTTTTGTAATAAATACTCTGCAAAGGTATTGTATATGGGAGGTTGAAGTAGTATAAGAGTGTATTTTCTGACTATGCACAATATACTACTTCAGTCACTGATACTAAACTTTTCTTGGAAAAAATCAAGGCTAGAATGTCTTTCTGGAATGATTATGAGTCTAATTGAGAATTGCTCCGTTAGCGGTAAAAACATGGCACTTGGAATTAAGAGTGAAGCTAAACATAGCTCTAGAATTCAAAGAATATATAGGCTGTTTAGGGATCAAATATTTAATTATGACCAAATTGCTAAGTTTATTTTGAATATTTTTGCTAATGACAAATACATTATTGCTCTGGATAGAACTTGCTGGAAATTTGGCACAAGTGATACTGGACTGAAAAATCAAGACAAAAAAATAATAATTTTGTTTCCCATTTTTGCATTTTTCAAGCTGCAATTTGT
>NZ_MWZE01000076.1 GCF_002259525.1 Rickettsia endosymbiont of Culicoides newsteadi
CTCTTAAGAAAAATAAACCTTCCATAAATTGCAATTTCGACTTTCCTCTAAATTATAACCTTATCCCGAATTGACGTATATTGCTAAAGAACCTAACAAATCTATAAACCTAGTTGAGTCAGCATTTTTTGGTCTACCGCATTTTTCAGCCATAAGCAAAACGTTGATTACTTCAAGGCTCCAAAGTGGTGGTACCAAAGCTTTGGATTGAGTAAGAGAGTTAAGAACTATTTCGGAATAACTATCAAATTCATCTTCAAAGCACCATGACATAGTAACGGAGCAATCCAATATAAAAGATTTAGTCATTATTTTCTTCCTACTGTTATTAGCTCTTTGAGAGATAAACCAGCGAGTTTTTTTCCTTGACGAAATTCACCAAGATTTTTTATTGCTTCTTCAATATTGAATCTTTGTTGGGAAGGAATGGGCATAAGAATTGCAATTGGTGCATTATGTTTTAAAATAGTGAATTTTTCCCCATCTTTTACTCTTTTAATAAGATTAGAAAAATGTGTTTTTGCTTCAAATGCACTAATTTGGTTAGAAAGCTTTTCTTTCATAAGATTTGCTGATTAAATTAAATATAAACTAGTATTAAACTAGTTTATATTTATATCTGACAATGTCAATATTATCTGCAAAAAAAACTTGATTACCGAGTAATAAGATATCTTTCCTAATTCTACCTAAGTTTTTGGTAACCATTTATTATGCTACTTTCTTTTTTTATACCAGTATATTCAAGAGCAATATAATAATTGCTAATTTCAGAAATTCTTATGCATTCATCTATATCATAGATATTATCACTATGTTGCATCTCTTCATTTTTCGGTGCCTTTTCTCTTGCTTTTTCAATTGCTTTGCTTCTTGATTTGGCAACTACCAGGGTCATAAAGTGACGCTCTCCAAAGGAATTATTTTTATAGGAACCAAGATTTACAAAAAATAGATGATTCTCACTGACCGTAGGTTTTATTTCATCAATATGAATATTAAAACCATCAATAGTATCTGCTATAAACCAAGAATCAATATGTAATGATCCAGCTGTACCAATCCATTTGCTTTTAATCTGTTTAGACATATCTATGTTTGACTTTCCAATTACAAAAACCACATCATGTATTTCTATGTTACATCCTTCAATCTTACCACCAAGATAAAAAATGCCTAATTTAGGAGAGTTAAATATAAAATCATGAAATTGTTGCATATAAAAAACTCTATATAACAAATAAAATTATTTATAATATAGTCAATTCAGGGGAATTTGGTGCTAGGAGCGACGCATATAAGTAATAGGCGAGCATTGAGCAACAACGTCACCAACTTCTCATCAATTGACTATAGTAAAAAAGATCCTGCGTAAGGTGAGTTCAGGAGTATATAGCTTCTGCAGTATTTCAAATAAAAAAGTATTAGGGAAATTTTACAGTTAGTAATATAATCATCTTTATACTAAATAAATTTATACAAAGATCAATGACTATTTTTTTGATAATCATTATTGTTCTAATGATAGGATGTTCCGCACTACTCTCAGCCACTGAAACGGCTATAACCGCCTCGTCTCCTGGGAAAATACAAAAATTTAAGGCAGAAGGTATTAAACGTGCCACGATTGTATTACAAGTTCTAAAGAAAAAAGAAAAAGTAATTGGTACATTACTAATTGGCAATACCTTATTTAATACTGTCTGTACTACGATTGCTACCAGTATATTTATCGATTGGCTAGGTGATAATGGGACTATTGCGGCATCAGCAATTATGGCTTTCTTGATAATTGTTTTTGGTGAAATCATACCAAAAGCTATTGCTGTAGCAAAAGCAGAACAGTTAGCGTTATTCACTTCTCCAGCCATTATATATCTTTTAAACATTTTGAGACCAATTAACTATATCTTTGAATTGATAGTTAAAGGGTTTTGTTTTATTTTTCGTATTAATCTGCAACAAAATATCTCAGGAACAGAAGAAGTTAGGGGAGTTATTGAGCATTATCATCAAGAAGGTAATGTTTATAAATCTGACCGTGATATGTTAGGCGGTATATTAGATATTAGGAAAATGACAGTATCTGAAATTATGATACACCGAAGTAATGTCGTAGCCATCAATATAGATTTGCCTAAAGAGGAGATAGTAAGGAAAGCATTATTGTCCAGCCCTCATACAAGAATACCATTATGGAAAGACACTCAGGACAACATAATTGGTGTACTTCACATACGAGATACGCTCCGAGCTCTTTATGAAAAAAATAATGATGTAAAAAAAATTAATATCGAGGAATTGATAAGTCAGCCTTGGTTTATACCTGATAACGCTTTGGTCACTCATCAACTTCATGCTTTTAGAGAAAGAAAAAACCATTTTGCTTGTGTTGTTGACGAATATGGCGATTTACAAGGTATTATTACTTTAGAAGACATTTTAGAAGAGATTGTTGGCCCTATTATTGATGAACATGATTATCCTATTGACACAATTGTAAAGAAATCTGAAGTGGAATTTATTATTGACGGCTCTGTAACTATAAGAGATGTAAATAGAGAACTAAATTGGAATTTACCTGATTATAATGCAAATACCATAGCCGGCTTAATTATCCATGAACTTGAGCGTATTCCTAATCAAGGGGAATCTATAAAAATATTTAATTTAAGTATTACTATTAGCAAAAAAGTAGGCAATAGGCTTGATAGCATAAAAGTTATTGTTTTACCAAATAAAGAATCTGAAAGTGATTAGTAATTTTGGTAATTATTTACAAATATTGGCAATGCTGTTCAGTATACTAGCAGTTATTACCGCTTCATATCGTACAGGTACTTTATTTTTTTACTGTAGCTGGCTGTCAACATTACTATCTTTTTTGCTATTAGTATGTGGATTTATTATATCGGATTTTTCTATACAGAATATTTTTTTTAATTCGAGTACATTAAAGCCTTTAGGATTTAAAATCGCGGCTAGTTGGGCGAGTCATGAGGGGTCTATTCTGTTGTGGCTATGTTTATTGCAAACTATAGGCGTTATTTATATTGCACTATTTAATAGCCGTCCAACTCGAGTCTACCACATAATTGTACTAGCACTAATACAAATACTGCTCAGTAGCTTCATTTATTTTACCTCCAACCCATTTGACAGCCTATCATTCCGTCCCACTCAGGGTCTCGGCTTAAACCCTATGCTTCAAGATATTGCCCTAATAATACATCCACCTATATTATATCTAGGTTCGGTCTGTTATGTCGCCCCTTTTACATCGGCTTGCGTTATGTTGCTCACCTCTAACTTAGACTCGGCTAATCTTAGAGCTATTAAAATATTTAGCAATTTAGGAATAATTTTTTTAACCTTAGGAATAGCCCTAGGATCATGGTGGGCTTATAGAGAACTCGGCTGGGGTGGCTTTTGGTTTTTTGATCCAGTAGAAAATATTTCCCTACTACCATGGTTGTCGGCTATCTCTCTACATCACTCAATCTTGGTAACAATCAAATCTGGACGAATGAAAAATTGGACGATAACCTTATCAATCATCACTTTCTTACTGGTAGTTTTGAGTACGTTCTTGGTACGCTCAGGGCTAATCACCTCAATTCACTCTTTTGCCTCATCAGCTGAGCGGGCAATCTATATGCTGGCAATATTTGCTATTATTGCCATATCAAGCTTAGTTCTACTACTAGTAAAAGGGCAAAATATCACTCAACCTAATTCGATAGGATTAGACAAACACCAATTTAAGCACAAGCTTATTGTTTGGGGCAGTATATTTTTCTTAACGGCTCTATTAGTATTACTATGTTCCACCATTTACCCCATAGTTTATTCTTTATTATATCAAGAATCTGTTACCATTAGTGAAAGATTTTTTATCAATAATTTTATAATTTTTATCATCCCAACGGTTCTACTAGCTGGTATCGCTCAAAGAAATAATAATGGATTGCTTCGTTGGTTTACGCCTCCTCGCAATGACACTAGTTTACTACTCATTTTAGTTTGTTCTTTTGCAATAACGTTTATCAGCTCATACCAAATTCAATATGGCTTCATTTCAGCATGGGCTGTAACATTTTCTCTTTTTCTAATAATACAAAATTGTTATTATGTATTAACAAAGAGCAATTTTTTTAGAACCAAACTAAAAGCCAATATTGCCATGATCTTAGGACATTTAGGCTTTGGCTTACTTGTTTTAACTATTACTGTTAATTCATTATTACAAAGTGAAGTAGATTTTATAGGCAAAGTTGGAGACAAGGTGACAGCAAAGGGATTTGAAGTTACTTTAAAAGATATTAGAGTATCATCAGCCCAAAACTATTATCGGCAAATTGCTGAATTTTGGATTCAGGATCAACAAAATAATATCACTATATTAAAGCCTGAAAATAGATTTTATATAATAGAAAAACAACTATCCCAAGAAAGTAATATATATTCTTATTTAACTTATGATCTTTACGCGGTGTTAAGTAAAATTGATGATGATGTAATTCATGCAAAAATATATTACAAACCGATGATGAGTCTTATCTGGCTATCTATTATACTTATAGCCGGAGGATTGTTAATCGGATTATTTAATAAACTTAGTATATAACTAACCAGATTATGATTAGTTTTATTCTTACAAAACACTCAAAAAAAAAAAATAGCTTCTTAATAATCGTGATAGCATTGAAAAATTTTATCTTAAGTCTGAGAATATAGTGAATTAACTTGAATTAGGTACAAAGTGGCTACATATTGTTTATAATTTCCTAGTTTATCGGTCGCGATCGCGACCGATAAACTATATACTTTGAATACGGTCTTAATGATAATAAATTCTCAAGGAAAAATGAAAATTCAAGAAAAGGGGATTCAAAAGCTATCAAATATTGATAGGCAAGAGCTAAAAAAAATATTTGATTAAAATTATAGAAAAAATATAAAAAGTTCGCGGCCGCGAACTTAGGTTATGCTGAAAATATTGTTCTAGAAATGTTTCTTACTAGTACTACAGTTGTAGTTTAGATGTGAGCATTCACGATTTTTTTTGCTATTTTTTGTAATGAATAAAAAAACCTGATCACCAAGCGTCATTGCGAGCTGATGTATCCCCACGAAATTGTTGCAAAATAGCAAGAATTGATAGAATATCATCATTATTTAATGATGATGGAGATAGTAGGTTATGGATGTAAAAACAGTATTAAATGAAGTAATAAAAGAACATTGCCCTTTTATACATAATAATCGTTTAAATGCGTTACTTGATGTTTCAGAAGGCTTGCGATATAGTCAGAATTTGTCTTTGAGTGCAATTGGCAGGAACTTGAGTGGTGATAGTAAAGTGAAACATAAAATAAAAAAAGTTGATAGATGCATAGGTAACAAACATTTATATAACGAGGTTGATAGTCTCTATAGTGCTTTATCATATTTCATATTTGAGTTTATCAAGCATTCTAATGATGAAAGCGTTGTGATTGATTTATGTTATCTTAAAGATGATCGCATGGTACAAATGCTAAGTACTTAATTTTGTACAAGAAGGATGAGTTTACCTTTGTATCAAGATGTGTTTGAAGAAGGTGAATTAAAGGGCAGAACGGTAGAATTTCTAAATAAATTAAAGAGTATAATACCTGATGGTAAAAAGGTAATTGTGATTATGGACGCTGGCTTTCATATTGAATGGTTTAAGGAAATAGAAAAACAAGTGTGGAGTTGGGTGTGTCGGGTACGACAAGGAAAAGATTTAAAATTAGCTAAGAATGAGGATTGGATATCAGTTGAAAATTTCATGCCATCAATTGGTTCAAAAACGATGGAATGTGGTACGATTCTGCTAACCAAAGCTCATAAATATTCCTGCAGAATGGTTACAACTTACGTCAATTCGGGATAAGGGATAAGAAAAAATAAAGGAGATATAGGAGTTGCAAGGAGTTAATGCCTGTGATAAATGTTTTTTT
>NZ_MWZE01000077.1 GCF_002259525.1 Rickettsia endosymbiont of Culicoides newsteadi
ACTCAAGGATATTTATAAGAATGCAGAAACCATTATGGCACTCGATGCCGAATATATGACCGCTTCCTTTGTGGCTCTATTTTTTTATTTTCTTTCTTGACAAATTCACTCGTCCATATATGACAAATTTTGCGTTTAAAGATAGCTCTGCAAAAAACTTGATTATCGAGAAAAAGATATCCAAAATTTATTGGCAATATTAGTTTAATTTAATGTACAATTAAACTAATTAGAGAGGTATTTATGGAAGATATTGCCAATTGGCAAGCAAAGTTTGAGTGTTGTGACTATTCTGATAAGTTACTTAATAAATTGATTTTACTAAACAACAAGGTACCTTATCCAGTAGATATCAGAGAAATTATCAAAGCTATCTATTATGCTAAGAAATATCATGGTAGTCAAAGGCGGCAATCCGGTGAACCTTATTACTCTCATCCAATAGAAGTAGCATACATGGTTGCCCAGTACACAGCCCAAGAAATTCCCACATTATTTAAAACTGAGATGATCGTTACCAGTTTATTGCACGACACGATCGAAGATACAGCCCTTACCGAAGAGATGATAGCTCGAATTTTTGGGAGTATTGTTGCTAACCAAGTTGAAGGTTTAACAAGGATTAAGCCTTATGGCAAGATTAGTGCCAAAGAAACTTTAGATTTGTTATTCCAACAAGAACGATATGATGTGATATTAATTAAATTATTTGATCGCATTCATAATTTACAAACACTAAGGGCTAAGTCATCAGAAAAGGCACTGAAAATAGTTAAAGAGACTGTAGGATATTTTATAACTCTTTGTGTCCAATTGGAAATACCAATAGCCGAGCGACAATTAACAAAGCTATGTTACCAAAATTTATCTACTAACGGCTCCATCTAACTCTAACTTATGAAGTTTCTTGTATTGATAATTTTTAGCTGGTTTTGTCAATTTTTCAAAATGAGATAACCCATAAGCAAAAGCGATCATTGTCGGAATCATAATAAACCATATTCCCCAATTGCCAAAACACTCAATAAGATAGACAAAACCAAAAGAGCTAATAACATACATCAAAGCACGAGATACAGCAAATGTCATGCTAGCACAGGTAAAACGTTTAAATACAGGAAAGCTTTTTAAAAAAATGGGAGTAGCAGGGCTTATGCATTTCTTCCATAAGACTATAAAGAATTGAATGAAAAATAACTGATAAGGCGAATTAAGATTATTTAATAAATACGGACAAAATATCATAAAAATAGAAAATATTAGCAGTATAATTCTCATGATTAATAATGGAGATACTTTTAAACTTAAATAACATAATACTAATGTGGTTAACAACTCCATAAAACAGACAAGAAAATTATGCTGAATAACTTTAGATAGTGTGTAACCAAAGGTGGTTTTTAAAATATTAGCACAATATATATAAATAAGATAAACGCATACTGGTAAAGCACATTGTAATAAAAAGAAAGCTAGTACGGTTTTTTTATTAACTCTTTCTTGCCAAATAGGACGGTCTTGTAAAATAGTTATATCGGTGTTAGTTCTTTTAAAAATTTTTCTTATTCGACGTTTAGCATCGGCAAATTCTGGTGCTTCTCTAAGTTTGGTTCTGGCAACAGATCCAACAAAGGCAATTATTGCCCCAATCCAAAATGCTGTACGCCAGTTAAAAATATGCAAAGTAACAAGTAAGACCGTTCCTAAAGCCGCTAATGTTCCTAGGACAGCAAAAGCTCCCATCAACCCTACACTTGCATATTGTACCGGGGGTTTAAGCATTTCAGTTAGATAAAGTTCTGCCCCTACTATTTCGCCCATAGAAGAAATACCTTGCACAGCCCGGCAAATAATCGCTACCCAAGTCGCTACATTTCCTATTTGTTCGTAAGTAGGCAGATTAGCCATAACAACACAAGAACAAGCCATTGTAAGGGTTGTGATGATAACTGTGGTCTTACGCCCTATATTATCACCTATCCATCCAAATATTAAAGCCCCTAATGGTCTAAGTAAGTAAGTTGAGCAAAAAGTAGCTGCATAACACAAAGCAGTAGTGTGTGGATCAGTTTTGGGAAAAAATAAGGGGTTAAGAAATACTGCCATGTGAACATAAACCATCAAATCAAAATATTCAAGGAAGGTTCCTATTGATAGTAACCCCAAAGCTTCTTTTTGTTCTATGTTTAAACTTGTTTGTTGTTGAGGGTAGCCTATCATTTTTCTTACCATCAATAGCTTGGTTATTAATGATAACAAAAAAAAATAATATTAAAAGTGAAATACTAAATTTTAATTAACAATTTCACATAAAGATTAACAAAGCTTAAACAGTCTGGGGAAATTTTTTGTATTACAAAAACTTAAATAAATATTAAGTTATCGTTAAAAAACAAAAAAATAACCAATGTCGCAAAAATAATGAAAACAGCTATTAGTGGAGCAAAAAAATCTGTTATATTTATAGATATAGCCTAATTTGGAATAATACCAGTTCTCGAAATTAATTTAGGTTGAGGAATTTGTAGAAGACACGGAACGCAGCACCGGAGCGTACTCAAGTGTACGTGAGGATGCGAGTACCACAACTGTTGAAAGTTAGAAGGTAAAGCGGGTTTTAGATAGGTTTTTTGTCATTGCGAGACCACGCAAGTAGGTCGTGGCAATCCATCTTTGGTTACTTTTATGGATTGCTTCGTCGACCTAAGGTCTTTCTCGCAATAACGTTGACCACATACGATTTTTAAACTATCCGGTCTAAAACCGCTTCCTCTTCTAACTTTCAACAGTTGTGATGCGAGTACCGGATCGACGCACAAATTACCAACATAAATTAATTTCGGGAATTGGTATAATTTGTTATATCAAATCCAGGTTATATATAGCATTTATATAATATAAATAATAAGGAATTAATGAACCTCTATAGAATTAACCCATCATTATCGTTTTTAGATATATTAGCTGATTTTATTTTAGATAATTTCAGTGAGAAGAATTCTATTAGCAATCTTAAGGTTATATTGCCTAGTGGTTTCGATTGTTGGAATTTACAAAATATTTTGATTAACAAACAGCATATTGCGATTTTGCCAAATATTATTCCTTGGTCTAATATTATGGCTGAAGGTGAAGAAATTTTTGCTATCGCATCAGAAAATTTACAGCCAATAACGTTTTTGCAAGAAAAAATTATCCTGGCAGAAATCATTCATAATTATCATGATTTACAATTCAGTATAACCCAATCTTTACAATTTTGTTCAACAATATCTGAGTTATTTTACCAGCTAGCTGGTAATAATTTATCGATAGATTCGGTAAATGAAATAGAAAAAATCAATCCATCGCAACATTGGAGTGTTATTTATCAATTTCTTAAATACGCCCATTCTGAATGGCAAGAGAAGATAAAATTGTTAGGAAAGCAAGATCGGCTAAATTATCAGGTCACTATGATGGATGCAGAGATAGCAAGGCTGAAAAGAGCTGATACTAGTTTGATAGTAGCCGGTATAGTAGGGCATAATCCCATATCATGGAATTTCTTAAAGAATGTTGCTAATTCATCGGATGGTTTTATAATTTTACCGCCTATTAGTACGTGTCATTCCCGCGTAGGCGGGAATCTAGATATAGTCAATTTAGGAGAACTTGACTATAGCTATAATCCTGAAGAAGATTGCTTATATAACTTTAAAAAATTACTGACAATTCTCAATAAAAATTTATTAAATTCCCAACTTTTGGGTAGTCAGCAGTCAGATCATTTGCTTTTCGATCGGATAATTTGTAACAATATATACTCGGATGATCTGGAGAATTGGAACGTAAAACAAGGGGTGAGCGAGCGGAGCGTAGATGAACTACGTGAGCACGCGAATGCCCCGAAGTTTTGCGGAGCCAATTCTTCAAAGCATTCGAGTATACCTGATGAGTCTAAACGATTAGCCGTAGATCATATAAAATATTATGAGCTTGAAGATATTTTTCAAGAGGCAAAGCAAATAAGTCTGATTTGTCAACAATTTTGCCAACAATCTAGTGATAAGAAAATAGCTATTATTGTCAATAATCAAACAACCAAGAATTTTTATTGTAATTTTTTGACCAAATATTCCCTAGAATTCCAAGATTTGCTAGGTAATAATTTATCAGAAACGTTAATTAGCTCTCTAATAATTGCCATTAGTGAAATATTATGTAATGATTTTGATATAAAAAAGTTATTTTTACTATTAAAGCATCCTTTGATTAATCATAAATTAGTTCAAAGATTAGAGATTTTAACGAGTGGTAAAAACCGCTTTATCCGGCAATCTAGCCAAATGCTGTTTTTAGTAGAAAAAACCAATGATAATGAATTAATAGAATGGTCTAAGAAGCTAATAAACTTACTTTATAGCAATAGTGGCAATAATTTTGCTAAAATATTAAAATCCTCGATTAGCATTGCTGAAAAACTTTACCGAGATATTTGGCATGAGCAGTCAGCTGCTGAATTATCAAATTTTTTATCGGAGTTAATAAATACTAATTGTAATTTAACCTTAGATAATAAAAAAGATTTTCCAAAGTTACTGAAGGGTTTAATGTCTAATTGTAAGTATTTTGCTCATAATAATTATTCTAAAAATATAATTATTGGTAAAGCAGAAGATTTAATATTACTTAAATTTGATTTAGTAATTTTAACTGACTTTAATCAAGGATGCTGGTCATCATCCTCATCTATCAGCCAATGGATTAATGAGCAAACGTTAAAAAAATTACATATGGTTGTTGGAACTTCTATCTATCAATATTATTTTTATTTATTTCTGCATAATGCCCAAGTAATAATTACTAGATCAAAAAGACAGGATGGTAAATCTGGTTTGTTACCATCGAATTTGTTACTAAAATTGCAACTTATTGCACAACAAAGTTTGATTTCAGAAAATTATTTAACATATTTATCAGAAAGTGACTTAGTGGATGTACAAAATAATGTTAATATTAATATGGTTGAGTCAATTAATCGTAGTAATCATGTGTATAGTCCAATTTTTCCTGATACAATATCAGTTACTGATATAGAAATGTTAATACGGAATCCTTATAGTTTTTACGCTAAGAAGATTTTGAATGTCAGGAGTAGAGATAGGGTAGGGCAGGAGCCTAAAATATCTGAATTTGGTAGTTTTGTTCATAAGGTTTTAGAGCAATATTCGAAAAATTATAACAAGTTAGAGAATAACAAAATTGGCTTAATATTGGATATTAGTAATAATCTGTTACAAGATGTTATCTTACCAACCTATACGCAAAAAATTTGGCAAATAAAATTTATGCCTATTGCTGAGTCTTTTGTTGAATTTGATGAACAACGTAGAAATGGTTGTAAATATATTTATTCTGAAACTAGAGGAGCAATTTCATTAAATATTGCTGGGCAAGAATTAACAATAATTGGAGTGGCTGATAGAATTGAGATAGATGAGTTTGGGGCAGCGAGCATTATCGATTATAAAACCGGTAGCTTACCGAGTAGAAAAGATATAGAAACTGGGTTATCCCCGCAGTTGATAATTGAGGCGTTAATGTTACAAGAAGGTGGTTTTGGTATGCAAATCCATAACGTTAAACAGGTTGTTTACGTAAAAATTTCTAGCTCAAAGCCAATAATCCAAACTTTAGAGATAGAACTCACTAAAGAAGAGTTGGCTAGGCATAAACAAGGTATGATACGATTACTAGAATATTATATAACGAATAAAAGCTTTTCGTATGATATTGATTTACTAAAACACGATGACTATGCCTACTTGGCTAGGAGAGATTAGGTTGTCGTGAACCGCCCTCTTTTAAATCTCCACATTAAGGGGGAGTGTTCGTCAAACTGTGTCAAGTTGAAAAAATAATCTTTTAAATATATAAAATAAAGATTATTGATGTTGTAAATAGCGAAGAATGTGGATAAGTT
>NZ_MWZE01000078.1 GCF_002259525.1 Rickettsia endosymbiont of Culicoides newsteadi
CGAATATATGACCGCTTCCTTTGTGGCTCTATTTTTTTATTTTCTTTCTTGACAAATTCACTCGTCCATATATGACAGCTTTTGTGTTTAAATATAGTAGATGTTATATTATAGACTTTTGACGGAGCGACTACTTATAGGTAGAAAAAAAAGCTGTAATACCAAACCACCATCTAATTAACAATATAACTGCTCGATATCCTTTTAAGTTATACTAGTAATATTATTGGTTTGATGCTAAATTGGTATGAGGAATATGATTTTCATTTTATAAATGATAAAAAGAACCTTAACTTAGAAACCATATCTTTTTCTCCAATTGTCAATATCCAAAATTATAACCATAAAAATTTTTATATTTTGACAAAAACTCTGCTTTCTCTCAAATCAAAAATTTCTGGGATTACCCCCTAGAACCCCAAAGAGGAAAAAGTTAACGTCTGAAAAAGATAAACAGCATAAAATTTATAGTTATTTGCTTGATAAATATTGGTCCAATCTAGGTACAAGTAAGACTGTAGGTGTACCTAACGCTAACGAGGTTTGGAGCGGAGATATCAGTGTGCCGTGCCAAGCGGCTTGAGAGATGAAGGTAGGTCCTTCGCAGTCGATTTACAGGAATAGGCTGCAAACCACTGTATGCGGCAATTGTTTAAGGGCATTGTCGTGAGCGATGCAGAAAAGGCATCCTTGAGGTGTCAGGTATAGACTTAAGAAGACGAACAACAGTGAACCACCGTTCAAGTGTCGAAAGCGCTTCAGATGATGTCAAAACCAAGGAGGTGATGTTGCTTTGGGATAAATTTAGCGGGAACCTGTTTACTGGCTAGGTGGCATCCGGCATAGAGGTGGCGTGAGCTTAAGTCAAGGCTTTCAAGTTGAACACGGGAACCTGTGCAACGATGTTAAAGGAAAGGCACAAGCGGAATGAAGATTACATTTACAATATAGTAAATAGTTAATAGTTAATAACTATAAATTAAATTGCAAAAATTTGTTGCTTTCCAAAAATAAAATATGATAGCATAGATTCTAAGGTCTTTAAAGGCTTACTAAGATCTTTTATTAACTACGTTCAACCAAATCAACTAACAATCAAGGATTATATAAATCCTTATCATAGTACCCCTTGAAGCTAAAAAATCGAAAAGGGTTATTACTATATAATATTAAATCAACCAAAAAGGCATGCTAGGTTCAATAATCTAGCTTCTAAAAAAAGAGGGAAAATAATGAAAAACCACAATAAGGCTAAAGAGTTTTATCAGAATACAGTAGAACCAGAAGTTAAAAAAAATTTTATGGAACTAATACAAGAGGAAATTATTAGCGCCAACTCAACAAATACTTCATTACAAAAACTAATGGAAAACCTTGGTAAAAACTTTGGAGATAAGACCATAGAAGAAGCAATTGGTATTTTAGAAACTATATATGAATCCTTAGGGTTAAAAGATGTACAAGATCTTATTTGTAGCTTAGAAAACATTCGTGCAGAATGGACCATCGTCAATAGAGATGATTTATTTGATGAAGCATTTAATAGTATGTATAGAACCGCAAAACAAAAAGATAACACAGATTTACTAAACTACTTAAAAAGTTATAACACATATATCAAAAGCCATGCAAAAGCTAAACAATTATATGAGGAAACAGATCCTGAAAAAGACTTCTTAACTATGGTGGTTAATAAAATTCATGATGCTCCTGGTAAATATACATTAAAAGGACTAATGTCAAGCCTTGGAGCAAGATTTGCTCATGAGGAAACAAAAGAAGCAATTAGTCTATTAGAAGCTATATATGAGGCTTTAGATCAAGAAAAAGATTTTATTGATCAACATGAATTAAATTTAGAAAATAAAAATAAGCTTCTGGATGAGACTAATAAATTAAGTAAAGATATGTTATTTGATGAATCTTTTGATAGCATGTATCAGATAGCACTACGTCATTACAATCAAGATATGTTAGATGTATTAAAAGAATATTACCCTTGTACTGAAATAATTGGAGATACATTATAAAACTAATTTTAGAGAGGTTAAAATGGTAAGAGTTATTAGTCAAATAGGTGACAGTACAGACGGAGAAGATTATGAGGAATTACAAAAATTGTCTAAAAAACCTAATATTATTGAAAAGCTTAACAAATATAATACAGGCTATAATATTTCATGTATTTTAAAAGAGATAGGAAATCAACTTTTACATAGTACTTCAGTTAGAACCGAATATAAAAAAATTAAAGATAATTTGATCCCTTCAAACAATAAAAGCGAATTTAAACGTTTAGATTCTCAATTTGGACGTGGTTTTGGTTTAATTATTAATTACTATGAGTCAATTCATAAAAAAATATCAGAAGATGCAGCAAGTACTTATTTTCAAATAAACCAAAAATTAATTAGCAAGGCTTGCGCTCAAGAACATGAATACCAAACTTTACAAAATGACGCAGAAAGAGGAGTATATTATTTAGAAAAAAAGGTAGATATACATAACACATTTAAAAACATACGTAAACTTCACAAGTCAATAGAGTTACATGCACAAAATTCAAGGAAAGAAATAGAACCATTTTTTAAATTAGAAAACAAAGATGATGCTAGCATATTTCTGGCAAAAATACGAGCTAGTCAAAAAATAGATAGAGACCTAGGGAAAAATCATTTATGTGACTTTAATCATGGTACGGGTAAGATTATATCTTCTACTTCTATTACTAAAAAAACTACTCAACAAAATGAAACCTTAGAGGTTTGTAAAAGAGGGGCATTTAAACACCTCAAAACAAATGAGGGCACTTATAAGACTATTGGAGAAGAATGGAATAAACTTATAGAAAAACAATCTATCAATGAAAAAGAATTAAAAAAATTCTTTCAATCATCTCTGAAAGGAAGAATAATGCATAGTTTTGTAAAAGACAAGCAATTAGAAGCTGATTTAATAGAGCAATTTAAAGCAGATATAGAGTTAATATTTGGAATAGAAGTCAAAAGAAATTCAGCATCTCTTCTAACCAATGCTATGTTTTTTGATTTGGTAGATAAAGGAATATATAAACTAAAACAAATTGCTAGTAAAATGCCAATGGCTATGGAAGGTGCTGTAAATGCTTCTGTTATAATTGATAAAGATATGGGTAAATCAACATATGATTATAGAGAAAATCCAAGAGGTTCTAAAGAAGCAAAGCAGCTACTAAAAAATGATACTGAAATTCTGCAAGATTGGTTGAGTCTAAAGCTAGACATTCACAATAAACTAGACCCTAATGATGCAATTTCTAGATTAGGTATAAATAGTATTATTCGGACTCTAACTAACCTAAAATTAGGATCTATTGTTACTGATCAGTGTGATCAAAATAAGTTAATTCATGATGAAGAAAAAATACCTTTTAAATTGAGTAACTGTAGTGGTATTTTACAATGGGATTGGGATACAGCTAAAGGACAGTTTAAAGCTAATAAGATTCAGGTACAAGAAGTTTCAGCTAAAGTATTTTATGATTTAATAAAAGATTGGTATGGAATAGAGTTATCCTGCTTAAATAAAGATGATTTTATATTACTTAAGGCAGCAGCTGAACCAAAAGATCCAACACTAGATAGAGATGACTATCAAGGTAGTTTTAAGATTCCTGCTTCAGATACAGCAAGTGAAGGAGCAGTATCTAAAATAAAACCATTAGAATATAAACAAAAACATGTGCTAAATTATAGCAAAATTACAACTTCACTAGATAAAATGAGCTCTAATAAAACATTATCTGTTAAAGTTGATGAAGTAATCAGTCAAGCATTACACGAACACTTAAAATCAAAAGAATTAATGAGCTCTCTTGGAAAACTATTTGGTCCTACTGACAATAATAAATCTTCTGAAGAAATAATGAGTTTTTTAAAAACTATACGCTCGGGTTTAATAGGAAATGAAGAAAGGATATGTAGTAATAGATTGCATCTAAAAGATCCAAATAAACATTTTATGAAAGGTAACGTTTTAAGCATAGATGATTTATTCAATGGGATACTTGATAGAGTAAATGATGCAGCTATACAGAATGACAGGAAAGATATATTAGCAACTTTACAACAGTATTCTTATGACTCACAAGAACAGGTGAACATTATAGGTGATGCATGAATAATATAAAAGAATTAAAATCATGTTAAAATAGACATTTGTCTAATTATGGGTTAAATTACAGAAACGGGGCAAAAGCGAACTAGGAGTCGGAATTGCTGTTAATTTCTTCTCTGTTATAGAAAAATATCCTGCAATAATTTATCTTACTCAAATGCCTTATCCCTGCAGGATGATCATGTTTTACGCATTTATATTTTGGAGTCAATCATTTATTTTGTGTAAGTTCTATTTTTTACATTCCAATAAATCATATTTAAAATCACCACAAAGTATTTCAAATTGATTCAAAGCTAATGACCAATCTTTTATGGGCATAGTCCATTTTTTAGATGCATTTTGCAGAGCTAAAAATATTATTTTCTGAATTGATTTATCATCTGGAAACACCCCCTTATTTTTGATAATTTTTCTAATTTGACGGTTGACAGATTCAATGGTATTTGTTGTATAAATTACCTTTCTTATTTCCTCAGGAAAAGCAAAAAATGGGATTATCCCACACCAATTACGTTGCCAAATATCAGAAATTACTGGATATTTTTTGTCCCATTTTGAACTAAATTGTTGAAGTTTTAGACTTGCCATTTCTTCATTATTTGCTGTATAAATTTGCTTCAAATCTGTGGTCACCTCCTTTAAATCCTTATATGAGACATACTTCACTGAATTGCGAACCATATGAACTATACATAACTGTACTATAGTCGCAGGAAATATGCTACTTATCGCTTCCGGAAAACCTTTTAGACCATCAACACAAGCAACATAAATTTGTTCTACTCCTCGATTTTTTAACTCAGTAACTACTTGCATCCAGAATTTAGCACCTTCATTTTTTCCTACCCAAATACCCAGCAACTCCTTCTTTCCTTCTATATTAACAGCAATCGCTAAATATACTGCTTTATTTATCACTACCTGGTTATCCCTAGACTTAACATGAATACAGTCTAAGTATAATATTGGATAAACCTTATCTAAACCTCGATTTTGCCACCTAGTTACTTCGTCTATTACTCCATCGGTTATTGTCGATATTAAATCACCGGAAACCTCAGTTTGATATATTTCTTCCAAATGACCTCGAATTTCACTGACTGTCATTCCTCGACCATAAAGTGAGATAACTTTATCGTCAAATCCACTGAATCTTCTCAGCCCTTTAGGTATTAATTTGGGAACAAACTCTCCTTCTCGATCTCTTGGTACTTCCAGAGTAACCTTCCTACCATCATCATCAATTATTGTCTTTTCATAGCTACCATTACGACGATTATTATCTACTTTCAGCATTTTACTATGCTTTGAATAACCTAATTCATGCTCTAGTTCACTTTCTAATATTTTTTCAACTATTTGCTTTTTTAGTTGTTGAAATAATCCTTCTTTGCCAAACAACTTAGATGGATCGGCTTTTGATAATAATTCTTCTACTAAATTATTACTTATATTATTATCTTTTAGTTCTAGTATCTTCTTTTTTATTTTTTCTGACATATTTTACCTTGTTATAAGTTGTTTTCTTACAGTACTTCTTACTGCTTACTTTTGCAACTTACACAAAGTATATTATAGACTCAGTTTTGAATGGTCTCCTCACTGAACGTTCTCCACTTATTTGGATAAAGACTCAATTTGCGATAGACTCAAGCCGGTGGATTGAGTAATAAAGTCAACAGATAAACCAGCCTTTAGTAAATTTTTAGCTATAGAGATTGCTTTTTGTTTTTCACCCTCAGCTTTACCCTCAGCTTTACCTNACCTTGTTATAAGTTGTTTTCTTACAGTACTTCTTACTGCTTACTTTTGCAACTTACACAAAGTATATTATAGACTCTATTTTTAGCTCTGCAAAATGCATCTAAAAAATGGACTATGCCCATAAAAGATTGGTCATTAGCTTTGAATCAATTTGAAATACTTTGTGGTGATTTTAAATATGATTTATTGGAATGTAAAAAATAGAACTTACACAAAATAAATGATTGACTCAATAATTACTCTATCCCTGAAATTTCTCGTATTACCGGTTTATCTATCCAGGAGATCAACAATCTGCTTAAATCCTGACACCCTCTACACAAACTTTCTAACACCCTGAGTCTATCAAATATCTGCCATACTACCACTTGCTCCATCACCCCCCATAGTTGTAACTATTTCTGATGGTGTATAAGAAATAATTGATAAAGCTTCACCTATGATCTCTGATATTTTATTTTTATAGCTTTCATCTGTTAATTCTTGATATTTAGTGTCTAGTAATTTACAAAGATCTTTGTGTATACTCTTATCTTCTTCTAAGTATTTTTTTGCTTCTATTATGGCACCTGCTAAAACTCTGCATTCATTTACCTTTAATTTTTGGTGCTTTGGATCATCTTTAAATTTTTTATTATCAATTGCATTGATAAGTGTATTTAACTTCTCAAAGTTATTTTCAGCAATATATAACTTAATTAATGATTTCTCTGCTTCGTAAAAAGCAATTTTTCGAACATCATCAATATTAGGATTTTCATTTACTAAACTTTCTTCTACCCATTCTGTTACAGATTGCATGTCGTTATTTTGAATTTTAGTGACTAAAAATTCAGAATAAGCTGCTTTTAGTGCTTTATGAGGAACATTTTTATACATACAGTTAACCTTTTATTACGTTGTTATAATTAAAATATTGTTTTAAAAGTTACATATTTATATCAGTTAGATGTTATAAATAATAATTATCTTCTATAGGTTGTGATACATTACCTAGTACGTCAGCAAAATACCTGGAACATTCATCTTGGACATGAACCATCCATGCATTATCTAATTTTATCCCTTCTGATTCATAATTTACTTTTGCTAACTCACAAAAAGCTTGAAGTATTGTGGTATTTTTACATTGAGCTTCATCATTAAATATGCATCCTATTTCTAATCCATTAAAAGGTAAAAGAGAAATAATAACATGATTAACGATTTTAGTTTTTAATATATTTTTCGTTACTTCATGACTTATTTCTGAACGAAATATTATAATGGTCTCCATATTTTGGACACAAAAATAGAAGAAATGAGATAGAATTCTTTAGCAAAAAAGGAGAGCTAGAGATGAAAAAACAAGTAAGGCAATATAGTGCTGAGGAGAAATCAAAAATTGTCATAGAGACAATCAA
>NZ_MWZE01000079.1 GCF_002259525.1 Rickettsia endosymbiont of Culicoides newsteadi
ATTTCCTGTGACCAATAATTAGCTCCTCCACATGCCTCCATAGCTACCAATGAACTTTTATCGAGATTGCTTAAATAGGCTATTAACTCATCTCTTGTAACTTTTTGGTAACCTATTTTTTTGCCATTTTGATCGACTTGCACCAAGTGCATACTATTTTTTGCTAAATCTATTCCTATTATAGTATTTTTTATGCTATTATTTATCATGGTATGGACCTATTAATTAAATTATTATTTAATTTGGAGCAGCTGAAAACTATTTTTCAGCTGACTCCGTACAAGTAAAGCATATTTCGCTTCACTCGTCCATACCATCATTCCCGCTTCGGTGCGGAATCTAAAATATTGCATAAAAACCCTGAGATATTATAGATTCCCGCCTACGCGGGAATGACGCCCTTTTAGTTGAGACAAATGGCTAAATGCTAATTAGGTTAGCTATAATGGTAAAGTAATAGATAAACTTGTCATATTGTTATTTCATATCAATTTATATATAAAATAATAATATAATAATTTAACTCGCTCAAGAATTGTTTTTTGAAAACAAATATAGTATATACTCTAATGATTTGAGTATACTTGATAAAATTATATAGGTTCTACTATGTCACTTATTGCTAAAAGATTAGATTTAATAAAGCCATCCCCTACTTTAGCCTTAGTCAAAAAAACATCTGAACTAAAAAAACTAGGCAGAGACATAATCTCCCTTGGGGCTGGTGAGCCTGACTTTGATACGCCAAATAATATCAAGGAAGCTGCAATTAAAGCTGTGCGAGATGGTTTAACAAAATATACTAATGTTGATGGTGTATTGGAGCTTAAACAAGCGGTACAGAACAAATTCAAGTATGAAAATAATTTAGATTACGATTTAGACGAGATAATCGTATCCAGTGGAGGAAAACAAGTAATCTATAATTTGTTTATGGCATCCCTTAACCCCGGTGATGAAGTAATTATTCCTAGTCCATACTGGGTTTCATACCCAGATATGGTAATATTAGCTGACGGCATTCCGGTGTTTGTTAATTGTAACATGGAAAATAATTTTAAACTTACTGTTAATGTTCTAGAGCGAGTAATTAGCAAAAAAACTAAATGGTTAATTATTAATTCGCCGAGTAATCCAACAGGGGGGGCATATTCTTATCAAGAATTAGCTGATATTGCTGAATTATTACGCAAATATCCCAACATAAATATTATGTCTGATGATATTTATGAGCATATTATTTTTGATGATTTTAAGTTTTACACTTTTGCTCAAGTGGCACCGGATTTAAAAGATCGAATATTTACGGTTAATGGTGTATCAAAAGCTTATTCTATGACAGGATGGCGTATAGGATACGGAGCTGGTACTAAATCATTAATTAAGGCAATGGCTATTATTCAGTCACAAAGTACTTCTAATCCTTGCTCTATAAGCCAAATGGCAGCCATTGAAGCTTTAACTGGCCCTCAAGATTTTATTAAGTCTAATGCAAAAAACTTTCAAGAAAAACGTGACTTAACCTTATCAATCCTAAATGATATCAAGGGTATTAGTTGTTATAAGCCGGCAGGAGCATTCTATTTATTTCCTAAATGCAATGAATTATTTGGGCTTAAAACCCCCTCTAATAAAATTATCAAAGATAGTAATGATTTTGGAGAATATTTGCTTGAAGAATGTAGTGTGGCAGTTGTTCCTGGTATTGCATTCGGTTTAGAAAATTATTTCAGAATTTCTTACGCAACTTCGATAAAAAATTTGGAGCAAGCATGCTTGCGTATAAAAAATGCTTGTCATCAATTAAAATGATCAAGAAACTTCTTAAAAAGAATAATTTTGCACTTAGTGTAGTCACTAAATTATTGTATAGTTATTTGAGAGTGGTTTATTTTACCTGTCGTTGGCAGTTTGTTTTTCCAGATGGTTACAATGAACAGCAATTTTTAGCACAAAAAGGGGCAATTTTTGCTTTTTGGCATAACAGGCTCGCTTTGGGTCCAGGAATATTTACCGGTCATAAAGACATTCATGCCCTTATTTCTCCTCATTCTGATGGTAAAATAATTAGTGATATTGTCAATAAATTCGGCTTTGGGGTAATAAATGGCTCTACTAATAAAAATTCTGTGGTAGCTTTAAAAGCCATTATCAAAAAATTACATAATGGTAGTAATATAGTAATTACCCCAGATGGTCCGCGTGGACCTATTTACAAAATAAATAGTAATATTAACAAAGTGGCTCAAAAATATAATATAAAATTAATACCGGTTTCTTGTAAGGCTTCTAGATATTTTTTACTTAAAAGTTGGGATAAACTGATTATGCCACTACCTTTTGGTAAAATAACGGCTTTTATAGGTTTGCCACTAATTTTTATGGGCAATGAAAATCAAGATGATATTAATTTAGCCCAAGCATTAAACATCAGTGAAATAAACTCATGATCTATTTATATCATATCTTAAGTTTCCTATTTCTTCCACTATATGTTCTTTTATTGGTATTGAGAGTTATTGTTGGCAAAGAAGATATAAAGCGTATAGGGGAACGTTTTGCTATTGGGCATACACATACTATAATCAATTCAGGAGGATTGGGTAGCAGGAACGATGGAGTGACGCCTATAAGTAATAGACGAGCGACGAGTGACGACGTCCCCAACTTCTCATCAATTGACTATAAACGAAATGAAACTTTAGTTTGGATACATGCCGCCAGTGTAGGGGAATCTATGATAGCTCTTACCTTAGTCGAAAATATTAATGATCTTTGGCTAAAAAGAACGATGCCAAAAACCACCTTAAAGTTTTTGGTTACTTCAGGAACCAAATCTTCTGCAAAAATATTACAACAAAAGTTACCTGTAAATGCTGTTCATCAACTAATTCCTATAGACAATATTATTTTTGTTAAGAAATTTTTTAGAAATTGGCAACCAACTCTAGGAATCTTTGTTGAATCAGAATTATGGCCATGTCTAATTAGCGAAGGGAAGAAACATTGTAAATTATTATTACTGAATGCTCGTATCTCTGATAAATCATTTGCATCATGGAAAAAAATAAGCTCATTTTTTAGGGAAATCACCTCTAATTTTAGTGAAATTATTGTTCAAAGTAACATCGATTATGAAAAATTTATGCAACTTGGTATGAGCAATATAAATAATTTAGGCAATATCAAATTTGCCAACAAAAAATTACCGGTAAATGAACAAGAATTAACAATTTTAGCACAATATATGAGTGCTAAAAGAATTATTGTATTTGCCAGCACTCATCTGGAAGATGAAACAGTATTATTGAATATTATAAAACCAATAAAACAACGATATCCAAATTGCTATTTTATTCTAATTCCACGCCATCCTGAACGTAAAAATGATATAGGGAAAGCGTGTACCCAACTAAATTTAACCTATAGTATCAAGTCTGAACAAAATATACCTATTCTGACTGATGATCTTTACATTGTTGATAAATTTGGAGAACTAGGATTATTTTTTAGCATATCTTATATTTCATTTGTTGGCGGTTCATTTAAACAAGGTGGACATAACGTACTTGAACCAGCATATTTTGCTAATTATATTATATTTGGACCAGATATGAGTAATTTTGCTAATATTGCTAATGAAATGCTTGCAAATAAAGCTGCTACGCAAATTCAAAACGAAAGTGATTTATTGAATAAAATGGAATATTTGCTATCTGAAACTGGTATCGAGGAAGCTAAAATTTATCAGACTAATGCCTTAGAATTTGTTAATAAAAACCAACAGATTTTAGGTAATTATTTAGCTATTATAGAAAAATATTTGTTAGTAGGAGTAAATAATTAATGTCATATTCAAATGAGCGGAGTGTACATTTAGTACATGAACACGCGAATGCCCCGAAGTTTTGCAGAACCAATTCTTCAAAGCATTCGAGTATACATGTTGTATTAGTTGATGAACAAGATAATATTCTTGGAACAGAGGATAAATTGACGGTTCATAATTCTAATACACCATTGCATAGAGGGATTTCTGTGTTTCTTTTCAATAGTCAAAAGGACATCTTGATACAAAGAAGAAGCTTACTCAAAAAAACCTGGGGTGGATTTTGGTCTAATAGTTTTTGTGGACATCCACAAATTAACGAAACTTACGAGCAAGCTGTTTATAGGCATGCAAAATTTGAATTAGGCTTGGTCAGCTTGCAGAAAGTATATTTTATTGCTAATTATCGTTATAAATTTGATATAAATAATATTGTAGAAAATGAGATATGTCCGATATATTTAGCTTTATCAGATGATGTTATCAGAATAAATGAACAAGAAATAGCAGAAGTAAAATTACTTAAATGGCAAGATTTTAAGTTATACACAGAGGAATACTCAGCCAACTTTTCTCCTTGGTGTAAAGAAGAGCTTAAAATATTAGAAAATAGCGAAATATTCAAAAAATTTATGGATTCAGCTTTATAATTATAGTATAAAACTGGACTAATAAGTATATTCTGCAAATAATGTGAATATATATGTCAATTCAGGAGGAGCGGGTAGCATACCGTTACCAATTTCTCATCAATTGACTATATATGGGATATTTTAGGGGTCGTAGCTCAGTTGGTAGAGCGTTTGAATGGCATTCAAAAGGTCGGGGGTTCGATTCCCCCTGGCTCCACCAGATATAAAGGCTTTTCAGCAATTTTACGACTCTCTAAAAAAATTTCTATGGCTATTTCATGGCTGTTTTTTTATTAAAACTCTTCAAAATTGACCTACAAAAAGGTCTATTTTTAACCGTTTTTCACGGGGAGGAAGTATGGCAGAATCATTAACTTTTCCCAACGCCTTAGTTGAAAATCCTGATACTATCTTTTATAATATAGTCGGTAATTTCGTCCCACCTGAATGGCGAAACCTTACTAATAATTGCGGTAAGCAATTAAGTAAAACTTCTCGTCAACTTCTGTCTTTGATAGTTTCTCGTCTACAGTTTTATAATAATAAGGATAAGCAAGTAGAAGAATTACAAGAAGGCTATCACTTTTTCGAAAAAGAGCTAGTACTACAGTTGTAGATTGAATGTGAGTGTTCACGGAAAAAAGGTTAAAGTATAAGATGTCATTGCGAGGAGGTTGCCAGACCGACGAAGCAATCCAGGAAAGTGATTAGAAATGGATTGCTTCGTTGACCTTACGGACTCCTCGCAATGACGCTTGGTGATCAGGTTTTTTTATTCATCACAAAAAAATAGCAAAAAAATCGTGAATTCTCACATCTAAACTACAACTGTAGTACTAGGTTCTGTTGACAAAATTTTATGTTAAGTTATCAGAGTAGAATAAAGAAGTTGCAATAGTAAGAAGAAATGGTAGTTTCTAGTTATCGAAACCAAGAAACTACCGATATGAAGTATTACATAGAAGACCAAGCATGGGAAGCAATTTTATCATTTTTTAAGAAAAAAAAAGCTATACACAACAAGAATGAGGAAAAAATAAGACAGTTTATTGAAGCAATATGGTTTATTGCTAGAACAGGTTGTCAATGGCGTCTTCTGCCTGATTATTATGGTTGTTGGTACAGTGTTTATCGCAGATTTAAGAGATGGGTTGACAAAGGCATATGGGAAGCTTTAATGGATCATGTTAATGTTTTTAGGCAATACACGTCAATTCGGGATAAGGTTATAATTTAGAGGAAAGTCGAAATTGCAATTTATGGAAGGTTTATTTTTCTTAAGAGAATAGGCAACTAGTGTAGAAAGTATATGAACAAAAGCATTTATAGGGGATCTGTGTCTAGTATGCTCAAGGTTCATTTTGTTCTTTAAATAATCAAAAACTGTTTCAATTAAATTACGTTTTCTT
>NZ_MWZE01000008.1 GCF_002259525.1 Rickettsia endosymbiont of Culicoides newsteadi
ATACTACCACGGATAGTTTAAAAGTTAAATTTAGCTAATAATTAATAATAAATTTATGTTTTGCAGCGGAATGAGAGATATAATATTATATGTGTTGGTTTAGCAAATAAGTTAGCAAGGATTGCTTATGCAGTAGTCAGCAATGGTAGCGAATATGTTGCAAATTAGTTTAGTTGGAAAAAAAGAAGAAACTATGTCAACTAAATAAAAATTGGTAATTGATAAATATTGTGAGTAAAGAATAGTAACAATAAAGAGAACGAAAGTTAAAGAGTTAATGAATAAGTATTCTGAATAAAATCCGTAATTATGTCGAGGCTCTAGAAGCCGTGGGAATGAGAGGTCACTCAAGGATATTTATAAGAATGCAGAAACCATTATGGCACTCGATGCCGAATATATGACCGCTTCCTTTGTGGCTCTATTTTTTTATTTTCTTTCTTGACAAATTCACTCGTCCATATATGACAATAGTTCGCAGAAATGACAAGAATGGGCAGATTTTTCAAACACTAATCAGGTTATTTTAACCCATCCCAACGTTTTATTAAACCAGCATCAATGTCAAAAATATCAAGCACTCGAGTAATTGAGTGATTTATTATATCATCCAAGGTTTCTGGTAAGTTATAAAAAGCCGGCACTGGAGGAGCAATTATCCCGCCATAACTCGTTACTTTCAACATATTCTCTAAATGCCCCCTATGTAAAGGAGTTTCTCTAATCATTAAGACTAATTTTCTTTGTTCTTTCAGTATAACACCTGCTGCTCTACTAATTAAATTATCCTCAATGCTGCAAGCAACTGAGGCGAGAGTTTTCATGCTACATGGAGCTATGATCATACCAAATGTCCTAAAAGAACCACAAGCAATCCTACAACCAATATCAGAAAGATTATAATAATAATCTGCTAGCTCTTGTACTTGTTGTATAGAGTAATCTGTTTCATGTAGTATAGTCAAATGGGCAGATTTTGAGATAATTAAATGACTTTCAATATTTAACTGCCGTAAAATCTCAAGTAACCTTATACCATATATGGCTCCAGAAGCTCCAGAGATTGCAACAAGCAATTTTTTTTTATTATTAGCAGTCATAGTTATATTTTTTCCTTTTAAAGTATATTATATTGTATTAAAATAGTATTTGGTTTTATAAAGTTGACCTTATAGAAATCCTAGTTTTTAACTGATTATGGAGTTTAAAAATGAATATCAATAATCATATACAAAGCTTACAAAAAAAACATGACGATTTACAAAGACTAATAAACGCTGCATTTTTACATTTGCAGGATGATACTAAAATCAAACAGTTGAAGAAACAAAAATTAATGCTAAAAGATAAAATTTTGTTGTTATATAAGAACATCACCAGCAATTAAATTTATTGATTCTTTATAAAGCAGAAGGCTGTAATTAAAAAGATTTGTGTACAAACAATTTTTTAGTAAGGGTAATCTGTTTACTTTTTCGTTTCAATCAAAAGATTATTCGAGTATATTCAGAGTCACTGTTATAAAAGAATAATAAATATGGTACTATCTCTGAAAAGTAAAGGATTAACTGTTATTTTATCTTCCCCCTCGGCTGCTGGTAAATCCAGCTTAGCCAGAGCAGCTTTAAAAATAGACAGTAATCTTAGATTATCCATCTCTGCAACCACCAGAACACCTAGGACAGGTGAGATTGATGGAGTAAGTTACTATTTCAAGACCAAAGAGGAATTTAATAAATTAATTGAACAAGATGAATTCCTTGAATATGCAAATATTTATAATAATTATTATGGAACGCCTAAAAAAGTTGTAGAAGAGCTACTAAGTCAAGGGCTAGATGTTTTATTTGATATAGATTGGCAAGGTACAAAATCCATAAAAAAAATCTTATCAAATGTGATTACAATTTTTGTTCTGCCACCAACTCCTAGTGTTTTGCAGCAACGAATTCAAAATAGAGGGCAAGATAGTAAAGAAGCGATAGAGTTGCGTATGAAATTAGCAACCAAGGAAGTACAATATGCTAAATATTATGATTACGTGGTTATTAATGATGATTTTGAGATCACTCTTAAAACAATATATTCGATAATCATCGCTGAACGCGTAAAAAGAATAAGGCTTAATTTAGATAAGTTTTATAGTAATTGGCAACATGCGTTATTATAGAATATATGAATATACGTAATAAGAATCAATAAACTTTCTGCATAAGTTAATCTATAGCTAACCCAAAGCAAATTTATAGTCAATTCAGGAGGATTTGGGACTAGGAGCGACGAGTGACGACGTCACCAACTTCTCATCAATTGACTATACTATGGCTAAATATTAATGTGGTTAGCTATAGGTTATGTTAATAAAATTTAAATATAACTTGTTATATCAAATTCAGCTATGTAAAATGTAAAATTTACAGGAGTTATCGATTATAGTCAATTCAGGAGAATTTGGGCTTAGGACTCCTATAAGTAACAGATGAGCATTGAGTGGCAACGTTACCAACTTCTCATCAATTGACTATATCAGGGCTTCGGTATAATAAATAGACTGTTGCTGATTAAAGGACAAAAATTACTTATTTAAAGAATAATGTTCACAACAGCTTAATATATTTGTAATTTATTTTAATAAAATTACTTGCTCTTATGGAGATAAAATGAGAACATAGCGTGTAACAAAAAGAATAAATTACTAAAGAAAAATTTGTTAAGGAGAAAGACGTAATGAGGGTATTGTTAGTAGAAGATAATAGTGACATAGCTAGTTCTATTGAATTAACGTTAGCTTCAGAGGGAATTATTTGCGAAGTGGTCGAGTTTGGTACAGAAGGAATAGAGATAGCTAGAGTTTATAATTATGATTTGATTATCTTAGATCTTATGCTACCAGACATTAGTGGATTCGAAGTATTGCTAAGATTACGTTCTGCTAAAGTAAAAACGCCCATATTGATTTTATCAGGTATTACTACAGTTGATCAGAAAATCAAAGGGCTTACATGCGGGGCAGATGATTATATCACAAAACCATTTAACCGCGAAGAGTTAATTGCTCGTATTTATGCAATTGTTCGTCGTTCTAAAGGACATTCTGAGTCAGTGGTTAGGTTTGACAAGGTAAGTATTCATCTTGATACCAGAATTGTAGAAGTGGATGGAAAAAAGGTTCATTTAACAAATAAGGAATATGCCATTTTAGAATTATTAGTTTTACGTAGAGGAACAGTATTGAATAAGGAGATGTTCTTAGATCATCTGTATAGTAGTGTTGATGAACCAGAGATTAAGATTATAGATGTATTTGTTTGCAAATTACGTAAGAAATTAGCTGATGCTGCTGGTGGTACAAACTACATTGATACGGTATGGGGGCGTGGTTATATGTTAAAAGAATATGATGAACAATATCCAATATTACATCATTTTTAAGGAGAAGTTATTAGACCTCTTACCTAATCTAATTGGTAATTTTGTTGTCAAAACTCGTCTCCGTTCCTCACGTACATCTTAGTACGCTGCGGTACTAGACTTCGTTTTTTCTAAAAATTCCTCAATTATCTTTAGGTTATCCAAGAGGTCTATTGAGCCATCTAGAAACCAAGATAGAAGATTATGATACCTAGCACGATAGAACTAACCGGTAAGGTCTATATTAAATATGTTGATCATATAGTAAATTCATATGTTGGGGATGTTAAGCTTTTGTTAAATGACGATGCATTAAGCCTTAATAAAGGGGATTATGAGAATTTAAAGTCAAGTGGTTATATTAAAGCAAAAATTTTTGATGGACTTGTTTGGCAGAATATTAGTATAAGTGAGTTATGTTCAGAAAAAGAATACAAATTTACTAAAAGACAAAAAGCTATTGACTCAGCCTTATTATGCAAAACTATAATTGAAGAGCGTCGAGGAATTATGTTATATAGAACTTATAGAGGGCACTTTACTACTCAAGAATGATTAGCTAATCCTTTCCCTGGATTTGCTTAGTTTGAGTAATTGGTAAATAGGAGGCTAACAAATGGAAACAGATAACAAAAAACCACAAGATTCTAGAAAATTAGCAGACCAAATTAAGGATGCATTGGCAGGTATCACTAATGATGATGAACTTGGATCCGATGAGGCAATGGAAATTTTCAATGAGTTAAGTGCAAACGACGCTTTTGAGCAAGAGATAGAACAAATATTAGCTTGTCTTGACGAACAAACAATGGATCTAACCAAATTACAGACACAGATTATCATATTAATACAAAAATATTTAGGTAAACTCAATAACAAGAAATTAAATCTTAAAGTTGATGAACAACTTATCAGTAAGAATGTTACGGAAGTAAGTAGTTACTTAATGCAACAACATTCACAATTGGTAAAAGAAGCTAACCGAGGCTTGATAAAATCAAAAGACAATCTACATGGTATAAGTCGTCAATCTAGATTGGAAGCAAGGCGTTTAGTTAAAAATTTTGCTTTATACCAAGTTTATAAATTTATGAATCCTAAAAGAATAGCTGGAGAAACAAAAAAAGAAAATTTTGCTTATAATATGATTAAAGGCGGGATGGATTTAGCTACAAAATATGAAGGTGGAGCAAAAAGTGATATTAAATCATATTCTCCAGAATTTCTTAAAAAATTAAACAAGGCTCATCAAAATTTTAAAAGTGGTGGGAAGACAATTTATTGATTAATAATATTTACTTACAAAAATTAAAACTACTAAATTATCGTAATTTTCAGGATTTAGAGATTAATACTGGTAATAACCCTATTATATTAATAGGAGCAAATGGTAGTGGTAAAACTAACATCCTAGAATCAATATCACTATTTTCTCCTGGTAAAGGTTTGAGATCAGCAAAATTAGATGATGTTTGTCAAAGAGGGGCAGAGCATTGTTCGGCTTATGGGCTACTACACAGTAAACTTGGACTAGTTGAAATTTCAACAAATTTAAAACGTCAATCTAATAGGCGACTTACAGAATTTAACGGTGCTAAAATACAAAATAATGAATTGAGCAAGTTCTCTGCTATGATTTGGCTTACTCCCCAAATGGATGGTATTTTCTCTTCTGGTGTTAGTGATAGACGTAAATTCTTTGACAGGATTGTCTATAATTTTAATCCATCTCATGCAGGGATAGTGACTAAATATGAATATTATATGCATGAACGCAGTAAAATCCTATTACAAGATCAAGTTGATACAAATTGGCTTGGAGTAATTGAAGAGAAAATGGCAGAATTATCAATTCAAATTGCTATTAATAGGTTAAAAATTTTAGAACATATTCAAAAAACCATTGATGATTTGGATAATGACTTCCCTAAAGCTATTTTATCAATTAATGGGGTTATAGAAGAAAAAATATCAAAAAATTATGATATAGATGTAGATTTTATAAAAAATGAATTAGTGGGCTGTCGTATTCGTGATAGAATGTCTAATCGTACTAATTTTGGAGTTCATAAAAGTGATTTTATAGTTATTCATAAAGAAAAAAATGCCCCAGCTAAACACTGCTCTACCGGTGAACAGAAGGCTATGCTCATTGCAATAATACTTGCCCAAGTTAATTATTCTATTAAAGAAAATATCGCTATGCCTATTTTACTGTTAGATGAGGTTTTTGTCCATCTTGACAAGAAAAGGCGAGAATATTTAATTGATCTTTTCCTAGAATTAGGATTACAACTATGGGTAACTGCTACTGACTTAAATGGCATAGAATCCTTAACCAAAAAAGCAGAGCTAATAAAACTATAGAACAAAAATAAACAACACGATAGGTGCTTATTCAGCACTAATTTAATTGACTATATCATATTCTTGGCAGCTTTTATGCCAGAATTTTTAGCATCTTTTGAATCGGAAGTTTCGCTATGAAAAACTATTTTACTGCCATCAAAATTGGCAAGCATAAACTCCGTATGAATAACCTTATCACGTATACTTAAATCATTTGAGTATACGTATGTTGAATAAGCAGCTATAGGGGTTTTACAATCTGCATCTAGATATTCTAAAAATGCTCTTCCCGCCTTCATTAGTTCCCATGTTTCAAGATGGTTAATTTTATTACATATCTCCTGCATTTTGTTATCATTTTTCCTTATCTCTACCGCTATAACTCCCTGCCCTACAGATGGCAACATCTCTTTTATATCTATTAAGTGGCAATATTTTTCATCAAATAGCCCCAATCTTTTCAAACCACTATAAGCGAGAATGGTCGCATCAACATCACCTTGCATTAATTTTTTTATTCTTGAATCAACATTTCCTCTAAAAGTAACAATTTGTAAATCAGGTCTTTTTCTTTGTATTAGGATTTTTCTACGTACTGAGGATGTACCAACTATACTGGCAAAAGGCAATTCTTCTATTGATTTATAGTTCAAGCAGACAAATACGTCTCGTGCATCTTCTCTCTCAAGTACAGCACATATCATCAATTCTGACGGTAATTTACAAGGTACATCTTTAAAGGAATGTACAGCTAAATCAATTTCTTCATTTATAAGAGCAGCTTCTATTTCTTTTAAGAATAAAGCCTTCCCACCTATATCATACAAATTTTTATCCTTAATCAAATCGCCAGAGGTAACTATTGGGACTATTTCATAATTTATCTGTGGATAATGAATTTTAATTTGGTCAATTACTAAACCTGTCTGAATCAAAGCCAGAGTACTTCTTCTTGCACCTATTTTTATTACCTTCTTCATCGATGATTTATTGTCAGTATATTATATTAACTACAACTTCATCATTCTTTAAAACTTGATTTGTTGATGAAAATTCCTCAACAAATTCTATTTTATGAGAAGATGTAACATTTTTAAGGTCTATCGTTAAGTCATTAGGAAGTTTTTCTCCTATAATTTCTAGTACCTTAATATTAGCTTTAACTGACAAATTCTTTTCTGCTTTAGCTTTTCTAACCAAATCTAGTATTTTAATAAGCCTATCAGGCTGAATTTGATCTACCGGGAAAGAAAAATTTTTGATTTGAGACCAATTACCTCGACTATGGATAGATTTTGTACTATATAATATTTGCCAAATTTCTTCTGTTATATGCGGTAAGAAAGGAGCTAATAATTTGAGTAAAATTTTTATCGAATAATATAAAGTGATTATAGCACTATACTGCCCTCTATTGTCTGAGCCATCCATGTTATAAGCTCGGGTCTTAGTGATTTCAAGATAATTATCACAAAATACTGACCAAAAAAACTTTTCTATTGACTCCATAGCATCGGTATATTCATAATTATGCATATCTGATTCAACTTTATCTACTAACTCAACTAGTTTTACTATTAACCATTGGTCAAACTTGTGACAAATTTTGCTTTCTATATCAGGAATCTGGACATTTTTATCTAATGGATCTAATTTGTCAAAATGAATAGCCGCAAATTTGCAAGCATTCCATAATTTATTAACAAGTCTCTTCCCATTTTTCATTACCTCTTCAGAGTAAACAGTATCAGCTCCAAGCCTAGATTTAGAAGTCCAATAACGCATTACATCAGCCCCATATTGCTCAAGTAATTTTTGTGGTACAATAATATTCCCTTTAGATTTTGACATTTTGCTACGATCGAATGCCAGGCACCACCCACTAATCATAATGTTTTTCCAAGGTAGGGTATTTTCATGCAATTGGGCTTTAAGTATTGTGTAAAAAGCCCAGGTTCTAATAATTTCATGAGCTTGCGGACGCAAATCAGCTGGAAATAATTTGTGGTGACGCTCAGCATCTACGTTAAACTTTTCAGATATACCGTGACTACTTAATTGCGGTGAGATTGCACTAGTAGCCCAAGTATCCATAACATCATAATCTGGCTCTACCTCTTCTCGCGAATAGCCAATTGGCAAATCTTTGGTTGGGTCTACTGGCAGTTGTGTTATATCTGGAAATATAGCTTTGCCTACTTCTCCAACTCGTTTAGAATACCAAACAGGGAATGGCACGCCAAAATAGCGTTGACGACTTATACACCAATCCCATGATAAACCATTTATCCAGTTCTCAAGCCTAATTTTCATATTTTTGGGGTGCCAATTAATTTCATTCGCTCGTTGCATTAAAACATCTTTATGTTTTATCGTGTGAACAAACCATTGCGGTATGGTAAGTATCTCTAGTGGAGCCCCTGAACGTTCAGCACATTTTACTGTTTGAGTGATTTCTACTTGTTTAACTAATAAATTTTTCTCTTTTAAGATTTCTATAATTTTATTTCTAGCATCTTTTATTTTTAAGCCATTTATCTGATTATAAGAAGATGAATTTGATAATTCGTCTGATAAATCTATGATACCTTTTTTATCTATAATAATTTTTATAGGTAAATTATGAACTCTCCACCAAGTTATGTCGGTTACGTCACCAAAAGTACAACACATAACAAGCCCGGTTCCTTTATCTATTTGAACTAAATCATCTGCTAAAATAGGTACTTTAATATCAAATAGCGGTGTTATGGCAAATTGACCTTGCAAATGTTTGTATCTATAATCATTTGGGTTATAAAATACCGCAACGCAAGCTGGTAACAATTCTGGTCTAGTAGTAGCAATAATAATCCTCTCGCCCTTACTGGTCTGAAAAATTACATCATTCATCATTGAAGTTTTTTCTTGGTCTTCGATATCAGCTTGTGCTAAAGCCGTTTGATCAACTGGATCCCACAATATTGGTTGATTATTGCGGTAAACTTCTCCTTTATTTACTAAGTCTAAAAATGACATTTGTGATATTTTTTGTGATAATGGATTAATTGTCTGATATTCCAAAGTCCAATCAACCGATAAAGCCATTTGATTAAATAATGAACGAAATTTTTCTTCTTCAGAAATAACAACTTCTTTACATATTTCAACAAATTGCTCTCTTGCCATATTTGTTGCTTTTATCTGCTTTTGCTTTTCAACTAAACGTTCGGTAGGTAAACCATTATCATCAAAACCGATTGGATAAAAAATATTTTTACCTAACATCCGTTTGAAACGAACCATGAAATCAGCCTGGGTATAACTATAAACATGTCCTATATGCAGTTGCCCTGAGACTGTTGGTGGTGGAGTATCTACTACAAAACTATTTTCCCTTGTTTCATTTTTATCCCAAAGATAAATTTTTTGTTCTTGCCAAAATTTTTGCCATTTTCTTTCGCTTTCACTAAAGCTATAATCTTTTGGAAATTCCGTCATAATAAGACTATTATAATTAAATTAAACCAAGATATATCATAATTAATAGTAATGCCAAATAAATTTTTCCTAAGTCTCAGTTTAATGAGGCTGCAAAATCCTACTGGATATCTGTTAGTATTCTTCTCAGCATGCTTTGGGGTACTTCTTACCAATATTACAATATATAATTTAGTAAAATTATTACTATTATTCTTTATCGGAAGTGTCGTTACCAGAGGAGCTGGTAGCGTTCTTAACGATATTTTTGACAAAGATTTTGATAAATATGTGTTACGAACAAAAAATAGACCTTTGGCTAATGGCTCATTGAAAGTAAGTGACGCGATGATTTTGTTAATTATATTATCAATTATTTCCTTAGCCATTTTATTATCATTAAATAAAACAGCCATTTACTTAGGGTTTTTCTCCTGCATCATGATCATTTTATATCCACTAATGAAGAGAATTACTTTTTTCCCACAAATATTTCTAGGGCTAACATTTAATGGAGTCTTGATTGGTAATAGTGCAGTAATCGATAAAATATCACTAGAAGCTGTTATTATGTATATTGCCTGCTGTTTTTGGACTATCGGTTATGACATTATTTATGGCTTTATGGACATAGAGTACGATAAAAAGATTAATCTCAAATCAATGCCATTATTTTTAGAAAAGAAAAACTATAAACTGCATCTATATGTTTATTATACCATTTTCATAATATTATTCATAATTGCTAAAATTATAGCAGCTCATCACCTTAACTATATAGCTATCCTTTGTGCTTATATGATGCTGATTTGGCAGGTAATAACATTAGAAATTTCAGACCCACAAAACTGTCTTACTAGATTTAAAAATAACAATTATGTCGGTTTGATTTTGCTCTTAGGTTCGTTAGACTTAGCTATGTGAGTGTTTACGGTTTTTTTTCTTATGATGAATAAAAAATCTGATTGCCAAGCGTCATTGTGCATAAGCATCAGTTTAAGAAAACAATAATTGAGAAACCGTCATTGCGAGGAGACCGTAAGGTCGACGAAGCAATCCAAGAATAATAGATTGCCACGCCACCTACGGTGGCTCGCTAATAGACGACTTTTCTACTTTATTTTCTTAATATGCGTCATTGCGAGATCACGTAGTGGTCGTGGCAATCTATTATTCTTGGATTGCTTCGTCGACCTTACGGTCTCCTCGCAATGACGGTTGTGAGGTTAAATTGCTTCTAGGAGGTTGCCTGCGATAACTAATAGGAATCTTGTACTTTAACTTTTTTCTCTGAACGCTCACAATTAATCTTGCTGTCAAAATTACCGATGCTTATTTACCCAAAGATTTCTGAGACTGAGAATGGGCTTGTTGTTCAATATTTGCAGCTCTTGATGTAACTTGTTGCTTAATACCAAGGTCTACTACATGCTCATACTTCATACCGTTATTTAACAATGTGTGACCAAGATGATTTACTAATTCTACATCCTCTTTAGAAAATTTATTAACAATTGATTCTGTAATTTCATATAAGAACTTCCACGATAGCTCAACCTTTTCTTTTAGAGTTAGCTTCTTGGTATTATCTGCTTTATTAAATGGTGCATTAAGCTCTTGTGCATTATTAGTATCCTTGATAAGCATACTAACAGACGCATTTTTGCTCTTCTTATAAACAAAGAATATAATAAATACTACAAGTAGACCTACTGCAACGATTATCAAATTAGTATTTTGCATAAGATCCTCCATCTAAAATTAAATCTTAGAAATTTAATCAACAACGTATGAAATTTCTAAATTATCTAACCTTGCTTAGCTTTAAACCTTTTAATTTTCTTGTTTATTACAAGAATTTTACCTTTTCTTTTTACAACCTGGCAATCTTTATCTCTTTTCTTTAGAGATTTTAACGAACTTACAACTTTCATATAAAATTTATCCTTTGATATTATTTAACAAAAACTTTAAAAGTGATAAATCAATTTTTAAAATTTTGCTAGCTTAAATTAGAACTCTTGCATAACCTAAAGATAATTGAGGAATTTTTAGGAAAAACGAAGTCGAGTACCGCAGAGTACTAAGATGTACGTGAGGAACGGAGACGAGTTTTGACAACAAAATTACCAATTAGATTAGGTTATGCAAGAACTCTATTAAAAACAGCAATAGTACTACCTTCCTCAATTTTGTCAACAAAATTTTTCATAGAAGCTGTTTATGTTTATGGTAAGAATCTTGACAAGTAATGATATTCTTTTGATAAGGGCTCCTTTTCTAATTATAAAAGGTAGATTGTGATAAAAAGAATAATTTTTGCTATTATAATAAATTATATTATTTGTTTATCTTCCTATGCTGAACAGGTTCTTCATACAGTATGGGGTGATTTTATAGTTAATGATCCGATAATAGAGGAATTAATACAAAGTAAAGCTATGCAAAGAATAAAAGAAATTGATCAATCTGGCCCACCCCCTTATTTGGAATTAATGCCATTTTTTAGTCGCTATGATCATAGTATAGGAGTATTTGTTTTATTACAAAAAGCAGGAGTGTCAAAAATTGAACAAATAGCCGGCTTGTTACATGATGTTTCTCATACTGTTTTTTCTCATTTAGGAGATAATTTATTTTATCAACCAAATAGCAGACATTCTTATCAAGATACTATCCATTTATGGTTTCTAAAGAAAATGGATATTGAAAAAATTATCAGTAAATATAGCATTTCTATTAGTGAACTAGACCCTGATAATCCCAAATACATAGCATTAGAATCCCCCTTGCCTTCACTTTGTGCAGATCGAATACAATATAATATTCACACAGGCGTTATTCTTAACAAAATTTCAGAAATTGAAGCAAAGGAAATGGTCGAAAATTTACAATTTAAACATAATATATGGTTCTTTACAGATCCTGTGCTTGCTAAACAATTTGCTATGCTTTCTTTAGATTTTACTTGGGAATTTTGGGGTAGCGAATGGAATGCTGTAGTATATGACTGCTTCGTTAAGATATTAAAACGTGCTGTAGATATAAATCTTATTACTAAAGATGAATTACATTTTGGTATAGATAAGCAAGTTTTAATAAAGCTTCAAATGAGTAAAGATGTTAAGTTACGAAAATTATTTAAGGAATATTCTCATAAAGTTAAAACATTTTCAATAGTGGAATTTGGCAAAGGGCAAATAAACATTAAACCAAAATTTAGAGGTATAGACCCTACAGTATATTATGATGGAAAATATCAACTATTATCAAAGATAGATAAAATTTTTAATCATAAGTTTAATCTGGTTAAAGAGTGGTGCCAAAAAGGTTATGGAATTAGTTATAGTAATAAGGCTCCTAATAAGATAGTCCTAGCTTATAAACGGGTAGGATAGGTTTATCAGCTAAATCCTATTCCGGTTAGTTATAGAATCTAACTTAACTTGTATAGGAAAATTATTATTGTATTATAGTTTTTTCTTATTAGATATTTATATGTTAACTCCTTCAAAATTGTTCATTATTTGGTTGTTTGGTTTAACTAGCGGATTTACCTTAATGATTACAGGCAATACCTTAAACTATTGGCTTGCTAAAGAAAATATTGATTTACAATCTATTGGAATGTTTGCTGTTATCGTAATACCTTATTCTATCAATTTTTTATGGGCTCCTATTTTTGATACTGTAAAGTTAGGTTGGTTAAGTAAGCTACTTGGTCATAGATTATCTTGGATTTGTCTGATCCAAATTTTGTTGGCATTGGCTATTTTTCTTTTAAGCACCATGGATCCTAATCATAGTCTAATATTGTTTGCACTGGTAGGATTGATAATATCATTTTTAAGTTCAGCTAAAGATACTGTCTTAGGAGCATTTAGAACTGAAATTATTGCCAAAGAATCCCAAGGAGCTGCTTCTGGAATTTATATTTTTGGCTATCGTATCGGTATGCTAATATCAGGTTCCGGTGCTATTTATCTATCAAGCTACTTGGGATGGAATAATATATATAAAATCTTTGCCATTTCTGTACTTGTTTGCTCTGCTATTTTAGTTGTGAGTATCTTACGATTAAAGCATGACTTAATTTCCCAAACTTATCAGGATTATAAGGTAAATAGTTCAAACTTTATACAAAATATCTTGAGACCTGTAGGATCTTTGTATTTAATCTTTTTAATAATAATCTTCCTTATTTTATATAGATTACCAGATGATTTTATTGGTATGATGATTAATCCTTTTCTGATACATATTGGTTATAACGAATTTGAAATAGCTAGTGCAGGGAAATTTTTCGGCATAATATCTGCAATAATTGGTGGGCTAATAGCTAGCTCAGTGATGAGAAAAAAGAATATCTTGGATAGCTTGCTGATATTTGGAGTAATTCATGCCATAGCACATACCTTATTTATTCTGCAAGAGATTTATGGTAAAAATCTACCCTTATTCTTTATTACGACAGGTTTTGAGAGTATAACTGGTGGAATGACTATGACAGCCTACATTGCTTTTATTGCTTCAATTTGTCAAGGTAAATTTCGTGCTACACAATATTCGTTTTTCACTTCTATGATGGGATTTTCACGATCGATTTTTCCAGCTCTTTCAGGATATATTGTTGTACAATTCGGATGGCAAAACTTTTTTACATTTATTATTATCACAACAATCCCTTCCCTCCTTCTGCTACTAAAAATCAGCTCATTACTAAAAGTAAAAATGAAGTGAATGATCTATAGTCAATTGATGAGAAGTTAGTGACGTTGTCCATAGCAATTACCTTTTTTATAAAAACGTCATTGCTAGGGGGCATAAGCCTACGAAGCAATTCAGTGACCCAAAATGGATTGCCACGACCACTATGTGGTCTCGCAATGACAGATAACGTCATTGCGAGGGGGCGTAAGCCTCCGAAGCAATCTATTTTTATCGTTTTTTGGATTGCTTCAATGCCACTAAAGTGGCTCTGAGCCATAACGCTTAGGCTCTAAATACTAATCGGATTTATAACGTTACCAATTCAAGTTAATTCACTATATTCAATAATTAGTAACAAAATTATTGTTAATAAAAAATAATAATTTATTATGCGTTTTTCTACAAACAATGCAATATCTTATTATTGAATTGTTGTGCGATAATATCGTATGTTATTTTAAAATTTATAAAAAAATTAGTAACTAATTATGAATGAAATCCTATCAGTACCAAATGGTGAAAATAAAGTTCTATTACATTCCTGTTGTGCTCCATGTTCAGGAGAACTTATGGAGAAAATGTTGATGTCTGGTATTAACTTAACTATTTTTTTCTACAATCCCAATATTCATCCTAAAAAAGAGTATGAAATCCGTAAAAATGAGAATATTCGTTTTGCTGAAAAAATGGGTATCAATTTTATTGATGCAGATTACGACGTACAAAATTGGTTTGCGAGAAGTAAAGGTATGGAATGGGAGCCAGAAAGAGGCAAACGTTGTTCTATGTGCTTTGATATGCGTTTTGAACGCACAGCCCTTTATGCCTATGAGAATGATTTTAAAGTTATTACCAGTTCTCTTGGCATTTCCCGCTGGAAAGACATGAATCAAATTAATGAATCAGGCATTAAAGCTGCCTCTCATTACGATGGAATAACTTACTGGACTTATAATTGGCGAAAATCAGGTGGGAGTAGTAGAATGTACGAAATAGCTAAACGTGAGAATTTTTATAAGCAAGAATATTGTGGCTGTATCTACTCACTAAGGGACAGCAATAATTGGCGTAAGTCAAATAACCGGGCTGAAATTGAAATTGGAGAAGAATATTATAAGGAATAGGAATTTTTTATATATGCACTGTAACAATTATCTTGATTATCGATAGTAGTAGGGGTAGTTTATAGCTAAGTCTATCTATTAGCGAGAAGTAGTTTTGCTGCGACGAAGCAAAGCCCCTCAGACGTCATTGCGAGGAAGACCGTAGGCCAACGAAGCAATCCATAAAAGCAATAAAAAATGGATTGCTGCGACCTACTTGCGTGGTCTCGCAATGACGTTGAGACATTGCTTCGTTGCTGATAGGGTAAAGAATATTATTTTTTTAATTATTTATCTTAAAAAGTATTAGTGGTCAATTAGTTATAGTGTATATTATATTTATGAACAATTTTAGAGTTTTATTGGTAGTTTTTTGTCTGTTTTGTACTAATAATTGTGTCTTAGCTTCGCAAAAAACAATAAGAATTGGTTCTGGTTCGATTTTGAAAGGTTATTACTCTATCGGATTGGATTTGTGTAGAACCATGACTTTAGCTGATAAAACTGTAAATTGTGAAGTAGTACCTACCAATGGAGGTGTTGAAAATTTAAATTTGCTAAGAGAAGGTAAGATAGATTTAGCTTTGGTGCAATCCAATATAGCATTGGAAGCGTTTGAAGCTGTTGGGCATTATGCCAATACAGAGAAAACGCAAGAAATGCGTCAGGTGCTTAATTTATATGACGAGCTTTTTACTGTTTTAGTAAAAAGTCAGGATAAGGATAAGATAAAAGGCTTTTCAGATATTGAAGGGAAGAGAATATCAAATGGTTTGTCATTGTCTAGTAATACCATTACTTACGATGCTATCAGGAAGTTATATAATTTTACCAAAGAGCCAATAGATTGCGATGAAATGAGTTACGAAGAGTCAATAAAACAATTTTGTAATGGTAAAATTGATGTGATGATTATGACGGTAGGTCATCCTAATGCTTTAGTAGGATTTACGGCTAATAGTTGTGGGATTGATTTTATACCTATGGAAAATGATAAAATTGAACAATTACTAGCCACTAATAAAGCTTTTCATAAGGGATTGCTGGATAAAAGATTATATCCTGGAATCACTGCAGATTTGAATACAGTGGCAGTAACGGCAATTTTAGTTACTAACAGTAGTATGGATGCTAAATTATTGGATAAATTTATTGGTATGTTTCATAAAAATGTAAAACATTTTAAACGTTCTAATTATATGTTATATAATATCGATATTAATCATTTTGCTGATACTAATAACTTTATTTTGCCAAAACATTCAGCAGTCAGAAATAGATAAATCTAAAACACGTCATTGCGAGCGAACGTATGTGAGCGAAGTAATCCATTTTTAGTCACTTTCTGGATTGCTTCGTCGACCTTACGGTTTCCTCGCAATAACGTCGTAGGTAAATCTAAAAGCGTAAAATAAATAGATAAATATCGGAGTAGTTGTTAATTGTGTTTAAAAATATAATAATACCATTAGATTGGTCGGATAAACAATCGGTTAAGGCAATATTACCAAAGGCTTTAAGTTTTGCTACTATCTTTAATGCCAAATTACATTTTCTTTATATCATTTCGGATTTTGGTATGAAAATGGTCGAGGATTATTTGCCTAAAAACTGGGCAAAAGACCAAAAAGAAAAATATCGGGTACAGGTAACAGAGCTAATTAGGCAATATGTGCCTGAGGAGATCGAAGTTGAATTACATATTGGTCGAGGGGCGGTCTATGATGAAATAATACAATATGCTAATGAAGTGAAAGCTGATTTAATTATTATTTCAGCAGTACGACCACAGCTTAGAGAATATATGCTAGGTCCTAATGCGTCGAAAATTGTGCGGCATTCTGGGGTGTCTGTTTTAGTTGTCCGAGAATAGTTGGAATATGTATATACAACTTCTTGAAAAATTGATTAGTTTTCAATCAGTAACGCCTAATAGTAGCGGTTGTATTGAATATATTAGTAATTTATTAGAAAAAAATGGTTTTAAGACTGAAACCAAAATATTTGGTGAAGATAATTATAAAGTAACCAACCTTTATGCTGTTTATGGTACTGCCCGTCCTAATATTTGTTTTGCTGGACATGTTGATGTTGTGCCAGCAGGTGATAGAGCATTATGGCTTAATGATCCTTTTATAGCAAGTAAAGTGGGTGAGAAGATTTATGGTAGGGGAACTGTCGATATGAAGGGAGCGATAGCATGTTTTTTGGCTGCTAGCTTGCAGTTCATTGAATGTGTTAAAGTTCCTAATGGTTCAATTAGTTTTCTAATTACTAGTGATGAGGAAGGAAGTGGCAAATATGGCACTGTAGAAATGCTAAAATATTTGCATCGAGATCTAGTCAATTCAGGAGAATTTGGGGCTAAGAGCGATGGAGCGACGCCTATAAGTAATAGGCGAGCGACAAGTGATAACGTCCCCAACTTCTCATCAATTGACTATGATAATAATTTGATCGATCTTGCTATTGTAGGCGAACCAACAAATGAACAGCAAGTAGGGGATACCGTAAAAATTGGTCGATGTGGAAGTATTAACTTTAACTTAGCTCTATATGGTACAGCTGGGCATGTAGCATATCCATTACAAGCCAATAATCCGATTCATCCTTTAGTTCAAATACTTAATGAATTGATTAATTATCGATTAGATGAAGGGAGTAAATTTTTTCAACAGTCAAATTTAGAAATTACTTCTATTGATGTAGGCAATGATATAACTAATGTAATAGCAGGGAAAGTTACAGCAAAGTTTAATATTCGTTTTAATGACGCTCATTCGTCATCTAGCATAACAGATTTGATAGAGCAGATAGTTACCAAATATTGTGCTAAATACCAATTTAAATATGAATTAAGTAGTGTATCTTCAGCTAATTGTTTTATTCAAGAACCAACAGGGTTAATTGCTGATTTTGTTCAAGTAGTATCTGATACAACTCAAATATCTACAAAATTATCTACTAGTGGTGGTACTTCTGATGCGAGGTTTATCAAAAATTATTGTCCTGTTGTGGAATTTGGTTTATTATCTGATACAGCACATAAAATTAATGAATATACAAAAGTTAGAGATTTACAAAGCTTATATCATGTGTATTATAATGCTCTGACAAAATTTCTAGCTAAGACTAGTTGATAAATAGTCAAGATACACTATGCGGGTGTGACGGAATTGGCAGACGTACTAGATTTAGGTTCTAGCGCCGCAAGGCGTGGGGGTTCAAGTCCCTCCATCCGCACCACAAATAAATAAGCAAAAATTGCAGTGATTGGTTTAGCAATTCTTCAAGTTTTTGCATGATATTTTAATATTGCTAATGAGTTTTTAGTATGCAAGTCACAGAACTTAAAAATGAAGGTCTAGATTTTGAAGTGAAAGTTGTCCTTCCTTCTTCTAAAATTGCCAATAAAGTGCAAAAAGAATTAGATAGTTTATCAAAAAAAGTTAAACTTAATGGATTCCGTGCTGGAAAAGTGCCGATCAACATTGTTAATCAAAAATATAGGCAGTCTGTTAGGTCTGATGTGGTAAGCCATGAAATTAATCACGCAGTACAGCATATTATAAAAGATCATAAACTAAAAACAGTAGGTAATCCTCAATTAGAAGATTTATGTGATAAAGATAATGAGGATATAGAATTTACTCTAAAATTTGAGCTACTACCTGATGTTGAATTACCAGATTTTAAAAAAATTAAAGTTATTTATCCAAAATTAGTAGTTGAGGAAGAGGATATTAATAAGCAAATAGATAAACTTGCATCTATGTCAAAAAATTATACTAAAGAAAATAAAGGGAAAGTAGAAAAATGGCAGGAAGTTACTATTGATGCGATTGGTTATGTCAATAATGAGCCTTTTGAAGGTGGTAAAGTTACAGATTACAAATTAGTAATTGGTAGTGGAACTTTTATTGATGGGTTTGAAGATCAGCTTATTGGTAGTAAAGCTGGAGATGAGGTAGAGGTTAATGTTACATTCCCAAAAGAATATCATATGGAACAAATTGCAGGTCAGCCTGCTAAATTTATTGTTCAGGTAAAGGCGGTACATTCTGCTGATGAAATAGTCGTTGATGATGAGTTTGCTAAGAAATTTAATTGTAAGACAGTTGAAGAATTGCGTACTAATATTTCTAAAAGTATAGCAGATGAATATAGGGAGAATATACATACTTTAATGAAGATGAGATTATTTGACCAATTAGAAGAGATATTAACGTTTAATGTTCCCAAATCTTTAATAGCTCAGGAAGTAAATACTTTAAAATCTCAAACGGAGAAAAGTAACGACTCAGATTCAATATTTAAAGATAAATCAGAAGCAGAAATTAATGAGTACTATAATAAGCTAGCCTTACGTCGTGTTAGAGTAGGTTTGATGTTATCCGAATATATGCAAGTTAAGAATTTACGTATTGAACAGGATGATATTAAAAATGCTATTATAGCTCAAGCAAGGAGATTTCCAGGTCAAGAAAAAGCAATATTAAAGTTCTATCAAGAAAACCCTCGATCTATTGAGCACTTAAAAGGTCCATTATTAGAAGAAAAAACAGTACAACATATTTTTGACAATGAAGTAATCTTAGAAGAAAAAGATTACACAAGAGAAAAGCTGGAGGAATTTTTAACACAAGAAGAAGATTGGGTGGTATAGCTCAAAGCTTGTATAGTCAATTGATGAGAGATTGCTGACATTGACGTCGTCACTTTGTTTCGTCTATTACAGGCTTTGCTCCTATGCTCTCTTATCATTCCCGCCTACTATTGTCATTCCCGCGTAGGCGGGAATCTAGACCCCTTCTTACGCAGGGGTGACACTGAGTCGAGCAGAGATGACTAAGTTAAGTAGGGATGGTCTCTAAAACCCTCTCCCTCTTCTAACTTCCGACAGTCTCCTAATACTACAGTTGTAGATTGAATGTGAGTGTTCACAGAAAAAAGGTTAAAGTATAAGATGTCATTGCAAGGAGGTTGCCAGACCCACGAAGCAATCCAGGAAAGTGATTAGAAATGGATTGCTTCGTTGACCTTACGGTCTCCTCGCAATGACGCTTGGTGATAAGGTTTTTTTATTCATCACAAAAAAATAGCAAAAAAATCGTGAATGCTCACATCTAAACTACAACTGTAGTACTAATCCCAACTTCTAATCAATTGGCTATAGTATTTTTACTTTCCTTGTTTCTCGTAATTATTAACTTTATTATAGTCAATTCAGGGGAATTTGGGGCTAGGAACGATGGAGCGACGCCTATAAGTAATAGGCGAGCGACGAGTGACGACGTCACCAACTTCCCATAAATTGACTATAGTCGTATTTCTATTTAAAGGTACGTTTAATCTATAGTTATAACTTTTTACAACATATAACAACTTAATTTCCTAAGAATAAAACTATAATTGCACTTTTTACTTTGTATTGCTGTGACAACTACGTTAATATTAATTAATTTTTAACAAATAAATTAATTGATAGGTAATGGAATGGTTATATTTAGCATGTTACAAAATTATTTTGTTAATAAATATTTAGTAAAAAAGTATCTAGTTTTTATTTTTTTATTTTTCTTATTGCAAAAATTTGACGTATCTGATGTCTTGGCAGTAGGATTTAATGAAGAAATAGGACAATTCTCTCACCCACGTCCATTTACTCATAGACATCACCTTGAAAATGAAATAGAGGCAACATGGAATGCTATTGATAAAGTCAGTGATGAATTAAAAGAATTAGAACAAGAACATTCCCAAAAAATAAAATTATTGAATGATCGCAAAAATTTGGAAGAAGAAATTAATTCGCTAGAAATAGAGTATTCATCATTACTTGATCGGCAATACAAATATAATTTAGAAAAACAAAAGAGTGAAGAAATGCTCTCAATTTTACAGCAACAAGAGATCAAAAATTTGCCATTATATAGTAAAGAAACAGAACAAATTTCTTTTGCTGAATTTAAAGAGAACATGGAACAAATATGGTTTATTGTTAATGACACTCATGAGAAATTGAAAAAAGTAGACCCAGAAAACATAATAATAAAACCATCTGAAGATGGAAATAAATTAACGGAAATGCTTGATTTACTAGAAAAAGATTACCTAGCATTACTTAATCCTAAAGAAGACTATAATAGTCAAAAAACAGAACAAAAATTTTCTGTTAAACTTCAAGAAATACAAGGGAAGTTTTTTGATAGAGTTGCAGAAGCAGAAGAAACTTTTTCTGTTAAACTTAAAGTAGCAAACGAACAGTTGAAAAATTTACAGGGAAATATAAGTGACATAGAAGAGCAAATGCCATTGCTCGAACAAAAAGTCGACGAACACAACCAACTATTAATTTCTATTGATAAAAAAGCAAATAAAATTACTGAATTAAAAGAAACAAGAGATGACCTTGAATCTAAGTTACATGCTCTAGATGATAATATTATGTCACTACTCTTAGCTCAGTCAGAAAGGAGAAATATACCTAATGAATTTGAAGAGTTTGTACCGGTAGAGAATGATAAACAGGTGAAACCTAATAAACCTGTGCAACAGTTGAAAGATGAAGGAGATGCTTCTTTGGATAATTTAGCAATAAGAGATACTCCATCACCTACAATCACAGAATCTAATCAAACTGCTCCACAACAAATATCTAGAAAAAGAAAAAGGGTAGATTCTGAAGATGAGTCATTAGATGATATACCTCCTACAACAAGAAATTCGTTATCATTGAGAGATGAGTTAGAAGCGGCTAAAAAGGGTATTGTTGGGCATGCAGCTATTGTTCTAATAACAGAACCATCTCCAGTAATGGAGAGAGCTACAGATATGCCCCCAGCAACAAAGACGGCTACGGCTACAGTAACAGTAACCTCTCCAATAGCACAAAAGGCTACAATAATGGCAACTCCAGTAATACATATAGCTCCAATAATCGAGGAAGTTTCAGTAATGGAAATTGCTACAACAACAGATATGCCTCCAGCAACAAAGACGGCTACAGCTACAGTAACAGTAACCTCTCCAATAACACAAAAGGCTACAGTAATGCCAACTCCAGTAATATATATGGCTCCAATAATCGAGGAAGTTTCAGTAATGGAAATTGCTACAACAACAGATATGCCTCCAGCAACAAAGACGGCTACAGTAGATGCCCATCCTACCCTAGTATCTGAACACACAAATACCGCAGATACAAAAACAGTAGCTACACAAACAGATATAGTAGATGAACAACAAACCTCAGTAGCTATACAAACAGATGTAGCAGCTGAGAAACCTGTGCATGAAGTAATTCAACAAGCTGCAGTATCTGTAGACGATAATGCAGATGTTGATCCATATGAAATATTTGGAGACAACCTAGGGTTAGAAACATTGTTTGCAGAAGAGGAGCCAATAGCAGCTGAACCTACGGCTCCAGTAGATGACCCTCCGTCTTCAGTAGTTAAACAACCAGACCAAGCAGACGAACAACCAACTTTAGTAGCTAAACAAGCCAATTCAGAAACCGAGCAAATCAATTTAGAATCCGAACAACCAGATTCAAGCACTGAGCAAACCAATTTAGAATCTGAACAACCAGATTCAAGCACTGAGCAAACCAATTTAGAATCCGAACAACCAGATTCAAGCACTGAGCAAACCAATTTAGAATCCGAACAACCAGATTCAAGCACTGAGCAAACCAATTTAGAATCCGAACAACCAGATTCAAGCACTGAGCAAACCAATTTAGAATCTGAACAACCAGATTCAAGCACTGAGCAAACCAATTTAGAATCTGAACAACCAAATTCAGTAGCAATTCCATCTTCTCAAACATTAGCTGAAGAAAATAGTTATATTTCACCTATTAACCCTGATGTTGAGCAAGATATATCGAAATATACTACATATATAGAATTTGACTATTTGGATACGATTTCTAATGCTTTAACTAACCATACATTAACAGATAATTCTACGGTAAATGTGGTAGCGTCAGGAGATAATGATTATATTAAAAAAGGTGGATGGATTCAATTTATCAGCTCTATTACCAAACAACAGCAACAAGGAAATATTTTAGCCTTTAAAAATAATCAGCAAGGTTTTATTTTAGGTTTTGATACACGACCCCTGGATAGTTTTATTATAGGAATCGCATATGCTCTTGCAAATTCGTATACTAAATTGCAAACCATCTTTAATGATAAGCAAAATACTATTTTACATGTAGCGGCAATTTATACCCAACATACATTATCACCAAATATATATCTGAATTCTTATCTCAAATATGGTAAAGCCTTTATTAAAAACAAAGGAGAACGGAATAATATTGCAATTAATAGCAAGACTAACGGTTATGTAACACGTGCAAAACTTGAAACTTACTATAAAATGAATTTAGATAAATTTCTGTTCAAACCAATAGTAGGAATAACATTTGATCATTTTTTAATAAACAATTTTACAGAATATAGGAAAGAGTTTAACATTAATGTACCAACTAAGAAAGGCAAAAGAATATTACTTGAAACTGGAATAAGTTTAAGTAAAAATATTTTGGTAGAAAATATTTCAATTATTCCGGAAATTCACGTCAAATTAGACAATACTCTTTTACTAAATAATCCCACAGGCATAATTACTTTTACTAACACATCACATCAAGCCCCAATAGTAGTTCCCATCATAAAACCTGTAGGATCATCTGCAAAGAATGTGAAATATACTTTAGGAGGTTATGTAAACGTACAATCTGTCTTACCATTTAAACTAGGTGCTGGTTATGATTATAGTTTTAAAAAAGACCTTATTACCCACTCTTTCTATTTTAATGGACTAATTAAATTTTAATTCAGGAGAATTTGGGGCTAGGAGAGACGAGTGACGACGTCACCAACTTCTCCTCAATTGACTATAACTAGATACTTCTTTGATGGTTCTTTACTGTTTGATATTATTTCTCTATCTAATAATTTTACAATTACCCCAAATGTGCTATGTTTGTATATGGCATAAATCCTTTAAATTTAGCTATAGATCAAACTAATAAGAAAATAAATTGTAAAACATACTTAGTGCTACAAATTTTTGGTGTATAATGAAATGAAAATAATTAATTACCTGAAGTCTTTTTTGTTATTTGAAATAGTATCAGGGCTTAGTCTAACTTTGAGGTATTTCTTTAAACCTAAAGTAACGATAAATTATCCCTATGAGAAGGGGCGGATAAGCCCAAGATTTAAGGGTGAACATGCATTAAGGCGTTACGCTAATGGTGAAGAGCGTTGTATTGCCTGTAAGCTTTGCGAAGCAATTTGTCCAGCTCAGGCTATTATTATTGAGGCAAAAGAAAGAGCAGATGGTAGTAGGCGTACTACTAGATATGATATTGATATGACTAAGTGCATTTATTGTGGTCTATGCCAAGAAGCATGCCCAGTTGATGCGATAGTGGAAGGCTCTAATTTTGAATTTGCTACTATTAGTCATCAAGAATTGCTTTATGATAAAGAAAAATTATTGAAGAATGGTGATATGTGGGAGCAAGAATTAGCAATTAAGCTACATAATGATTATAAATATAAATAATTATGGGTAGATAATTATGGAAATGTTTTTTTATTTATTTGCCGGGCTAATGGTTATAAGTAGTGTTTTGGTGGTCATGAGTAAAAATCCTGTTTATTCTGTGTTATGGCTGATCTTTACTTTCTGTAACGGTTCAGGGCTAATGATTCTATTAGGAGCAGAATTTTTAGCAATGATGTTGGTTGTAATATATGTTGGAGCGGTAGCAGTATTGTTTTTGTTTGTTATAATGATGTTGAATATTCGTTTTGTGGATATTATTGTACAATTCAAAAAAAACTTATTGATCAGTATGACTGTAGCACTCATTATGTTTGCTGATCTTGTTTTGATAATTTGCTTAGGTGTACAAGGTATAGTGTTAGATAATATGGACTATTCAGAGATAGCTAACCATACTATAGTCAATTCAGGAGAATTTGGGGCTAAGAGCGATGGAGCGACGCCTATAAGTAATAGGCGAGTGACGAGCGACAACGTTCCCAACTTCTCATCAATTGACTCTAATACTCATGCTATTGGGCAGGTACTATATACTGAATATATGTTACCTTTCCAAATTTCAGGTATTATTCTATTTATGGCAATGATATCTTGTATTACTCTAACTATTAGGCATCGTAGTGGAGTTAGGAGGCAGGATATTGCCAAGCAACATGCTAAAAACAAGGATAATTGTATATTAATGGTTAAACCGCGTTTAAGTGAAGGAGTGGAAGAAATTCAATATGATTAGTACTATTACTTTGGAACATTATTTAATTTTGTCGGCATTGATTTTTAGTATAGGAATGGTCGGTTTGTTTATGCATCGTAAGAATGTCATAACAATTCTGATGTCGATTGAATTGATGCTGCTAGCTGTCAACATCAATTTTGTCGCATTCTCTGCTTATGCCCATGAGATATCGGGTCAAATTTTTAGTATAATAATCTTAACAATAGCAACTGCCGAAACTTCTATAGGTCTTGCAATATTATTAGTTTATTTTAGAAATAAAGGTTCGATAGAGCTGAGTGATATGAATCAGATGAAAGGGTAATTTTAGGAATTGGTATGGTAAATGCATTAGCAATATTCACGGTAATGTTACCATTAATATCTGGTATGATTAATGGTTTGTTTTGTCAGTGTTTTAGCAAGAAGCAAGCAGCTTGCATTGCCACTATTGCAATAAGTTTAGCGGCAATATTCGCTAGCTTTATATTTTATAATGTGGCAATAAACAAAGCCATTATTCATCTAATTTTAGCAAAATGGCTAGTAATTGGTGAGATGAAGATAGATTGGGCAATTTATGTCGATCAGCTGACCGCTATTATGTTTATAGTGGTTACTTGGATTTCAGCGGTGGTACATATTTATTCTCTTGGCTATATGGCAGATGATGAAGGGTTACCTAAATTTCTATCATTTTTATCATTATTTACCTTCTTTATGCTAGCTTTGGTATCAGCCGATAATTTTGTCCAATTATTTTTTGGTTGGGAAGGTGTTGGTTTATGTTCGTACTTATTAATTGGTTTTTGGTATCAAAAAGAAGCGGCAAATAAAGCAGCAATTAAAGCCTTTATCGTCAATAGGATAGGGGATTTTGCCTTTATAGTGGGGATTATTACCATTATTGTTTATTTTGGGGTAGTTGATTTTGCTAGTGTATTTGATAAAGCCCAATTATTGTCTAATATACAATTGAGTATATGGGGTTTTACAATATCGATAATTGACATAGTCTGTTTGCTATTATTCCTTGGATGTATGGGCAAGTCGGCTCAAATTGGCTTGCATATATGGCTACCAGATGCTATGGAAGGTCCAACGCCAGTCTCAGCACTTATTCATGCTGCAACTATGGTAACAGCTGGAGTATTTTTAGTAGCTAGGTGTTCTTATTTATTTGAATATAGTGTAAGGGTATTGAGCTTTATTGCTATTATTGGCGGTATTACCTGTATATTTGCGGCAACTATTGCCATAGTTCAGAATGATATAAAAAAAATTATTGCCTATTCCACTTGTAGCCAGCTTGGCTATATGTTTCTTGCTTGCGGTGTATCAGCTTATAATGCTGGTATTTTTCATTTAGTTACTCATGCATTTTTTAAAGCTTTATTATTTTTATCAGCTGGTAGTGTTATTCACGCTTGTCATCAGCAAGATATTTTTAAGATGGGTGGTTTGAAAGATAAAATGCCAGTTACTTACTGTAATTTCTTAATCGGCTCACTGGCACTGATCGGTATTTATCCTTTAGCTGGATTTTATTCAAAAGATGCTATTTTAGAGCTAGCATATAGTAGCGGTGGGGTCATAGGTACTACAGTGTTTATTCTTGGAATTGTGGCGGCAATTTTGACTGCTATTTATTCTATGAAAATTATCTTATTAGTATTTCATGGCAAAACTAGATTAACTATAGAGCAATTTAATCACGCTCATGAATCACCCAATATTATGAATCTGCCACTTAATCTTTTAGTGGTAGGTAGTTTTGTTGCGGGGATGATAGGTCATTATATTCTTGCTCTTGACAAACCAAATGGTTATTTCCTTGATAGTATATTCAATATTCATATTTATCAAAGATTAGCAAATCATCCACCTATTTATATAAAATTATTGCCAATGGTTTTGGGATTAATGGGTATTGTTTTGGGTATTTATTTGTATAAGAATATTATTGATAAAGTGAAAATAACATTTATGAGGAAATTGTTGGTACATAAATATTATTTTGATGAAGTGTATGACTTGCTGATAGTAAGATTAGTTGCCAACTTAAGTAAGCTATTGAATTTGATCGACCAAAGAGTCATTGATAGATTTGGTCCAAGTAATTTTGCCAAAACAGTAAATTACTTTGGGATTTTGGTAAGTAGATCGCAAACAGGCTACATATTTAATTACACTATGTGTATAGTTTTATTTGTAGTTGCCTATATTACTTTTTTTATAGTTTTTAGGGTGGTTTGAAAGTAAATTGTCTTCCCGCTTCCCATTGTCATTCCCGCGTAGGCGGGAATCTAAGCATAGTACCCTACAATTTTTGTAATAAATACTCTGCAAAGGTATTGTATATGGGAGGTTGAAGTAGTATAAGAGTGTATTTTCTGACTATGCACAATATACTACTTCAGTCACTGATACTAAACTTTTCTTGGAAAAAATCAAGGCTAGAATGTCTTTCTGGAATGATTATGAGTCTAATTGAGAATTGCTCCGTTAGCGGTAAAAACATGGCACTTGGAATTAAGAGTGAAGCTAAACATAGCTCTAGAATTCAAAGAA
>NZ_MWZE01000080.1 GCF_002259525.1 Rickettsia endosymbiont of Culicoides newsteadi
AAAAAAACATTTATCACAGGCATTAACTCCTTGCAACTCCTATATCTCCTTTATTTTTTCTTATCCCTTATCCCGAATTGACGTAATTTGATTAAATATTGTTTCTTTAGTCCATCAGCAAACAAACTATCTGAATAAATAGCAAATGATACTTGTGAGGCTAACGATAAAGCCGCTAATAACTTAAAGCTAGCAGGCACTTGTTGCCAAATAGTCGTATCGTTATTTAGTAAATTATCAACAATATTTCTGCTGTAGTAAAATAGCGAGGTAAGTTTACCGCCCTTAAAGTAAATCTTACCTGCCTCTGTGTAAAATTGTAGATTAGATGGCACTATTACTGCACATTTAATACAATCATTAATATCTGGTATTTCGGTAAAATTGTGTCTATTAGCTTTGTTAGCTTCAATATTATCAACTCTCCGTAAGGCAAATGACCATTTAACCATTAATATAGTATCTTCAATAGCAGGGTTAACAAATTCCTCACATAATTCCTCGGCTTTTGATACTCTACCACCACCAATGCTGCTAATACTAACATTTGATCCAAGTAACACTACTGCCTTCTTGATAATTTCATATTTCACGGTAGTTACACCAGGAATTATATTGAATAAATTTTGTAGTTATGCATCGTCCTCATTCTCACTCTCAACAATACCACTGCCAAATTCAACATCGGCTGCCGCTCTTCTCCTGCCCAAACCTTGTACCCTAGTAGCTAAATTATTATTAGCAATTACTGTTAAATCATTATCTTCAATATCCTCTGTATTATCACTATTCCGACATTGATTGCCAAACATTTGCCATGGCATTGTTATACTATGCACACCTTTCTTGTGATTCATCTCCTCTATTGCTTTCCATAATTCACCACGATGGCTGTTACGATCGTAATTCTCTAAACATTTAATTACCACTACTGCTTGTTCATTATCACGGCTAGCTCCAAAAGCTTCACTGTAATATAACACCTTGGCATAGTGGTATTGTACTAGCTCTTCAATGCCCTTCTTGTTAGAACCACTGACCGTGTTAAATCTTATAGCTCCTTCATTAAAGGCATAGCAATCCCTAACAGCGTATCTAGATTGATTCCCCTCCCCAGTATTATCATATATACCACCCAGCATCTCGCTAGTAATAAAAGTGAATCCTAAGAAACTATTAACTTCACCGCTTACTAAGGCTCTAACGTTATTATAGTCATAATTGGTAATTTGCGGATCGCGTAGTAAGTCTGAGATTTGATTACTTGAACATAATAAATATAATTTATCATACATACCAAAAGAGCGTTTTTTTAAGATATGATGAGCTTTTATTAGTTTGTCGACAGTTAGTCCGGCTCTTTTCGAGTCAATGACCGCTCTATTAGCAGCAACCGCAGCTTGAGCATTTAAGGTAAAATTAGTATCAGTAACCTTAATTCCCACTGGTACCACATTATTAACTACATCAAAGTTAATCACATTGCTACCTGTCCTTCCTGCTCGAACTGGACTGGCAAAAGCACTAATAATTACTCTATCTTGTTGTCTACCCATAGCCCAGCCTGCCATTTTAGGAAAATGTGAAGTGGGATCGGTTAGTAGGTTCAACTTATCATTTCTATCCATAGTAGCGTTCCAATGATAGGCAGAAGCAGTCAAAAACCGTCTTGAAATAGTTGGTATCTTAAATTCTATTTGTTCTAATCTACCAGGATCTCCAGCATCAGTATAATGTCCATGTAAATGATCTTCAGGATCAATTGCCCGTCGATTCCTACTCTCGACCTCATGGGTAGTCATTGACTCAAAACTAATTACCTCAGTATCCTGCGTACCATTAGTAACGCATTTTCGTAGTTTAGAACCTTCTTGCTGAGTAATTAAGCTGATATTTTTGGCAAATTGTTCTTTAATTCCATATTTCCTCCTCAAATAATCTATCAATATTTAAAGTGCGATATCATGCATACTCGAATAAAAAACTTAAGGGGGTCGTTGTCTGCTATGCAGCTAACGACCTTTCGGGTATATATGCTATTAGTGGCTCTTTTATGATTAGGTTATTGCGAAGTTGCAGCCTTAAAATGAGTTGTCACCTACTTCATGACTTTAATGATTGGTTGGTTACGTTAATTTATGTTATTTTTCATTGTTCTTTATCATAAGCGATTTTATATAATTGTTGCATACGTTTAACAGCTTGCTCATGTCCCGTATGGTCTTTAGTCTTTAATTTTACCACAAACTCGGGGTCAGAATCAAGTTTATCTATCTCTGACAATGCCGCCTCTCGGCTGTTAATGCCAGGTAGCTCTTTACCAGTTACTAACGAGTCAGATTTTAAAGTTTCACCGACTCGTACTAATAAATCTACTAAAGCTGGTGTGTAATGCGAATCTTCAATTAATCCAGCCAATTCCTTAGTACCAAACTTAGATAAGGCTGCCTGCATCACTGTCATTTTATTATCAAAGGCATTACCATAAGTGTTTTTCAGCCAATCAATATGAGAGTGACGTGTTTGCTCAATAGCATTTTGTTGCTGTTTCTGCAAATCCTGCGAGAAACCATACAGAGAATTAAGCAGCCTTTCACCTTGCCTTTTAGATAATCCACTTTGGTAAAACATGTCCTCATAACGAGTTAAATACTCCTCATCCTCCTTGGAGCGTTTATCAGTATATCTCTTATCTTCAGGCAATCCAAGCCGACAATAGAATTTATGCCATTCTTCATCAGAGCTGTCATCTTTTGGCACAGCTACTCGTTGATTTAAGCTCTTCTCTGCCTCTAAATAGCTCTGGGCTAAAGATGATACATCCTTGAATTTACCCAGTGACTCAGATTTACGTATTTCCTCCGGCATATTAGCTAACCAGTCATTACCAGAGGAAGTAGGAGTAGTTTCATAGTTATTGGCAATTAGTTCTTTGCTCATCTGCTTATTCTTCTCTTAACTTTTCCATTTCTTCTTTTAACTTCTTTATTTTTTCAAGAGTTAGTCCGGTCAATTTACTTATACCTTCTATAGGATAGCCTTCTTTCAGCATTTTCTTTGCTAATTCTACTTTTTCTTCAGCCTTACCTTCAGCCTTGCCTTTAGCTTCGCCTCTAGCTTCCCCTCTAGCTTCAGCATCTTCAATTTTTTGTTGCTCTACCGCTAAATTATCAAGACGAGTTTTGGTTATTTTCTCATAGGTACGCAATTCTTCTTCACTCCAGCTAGCTTGGTCTACAGCCTCAAAGGCTCTCCTAATAATTTCATCCTTACCTATTAAATGCTCTATTTCTGTTAAGGTTAATGTACTATCTCCTGCATGCTTAAAAAAGTACATCCACTTCTCTTCAATAGTTTTTAGATTCTCTATAGTTTTTTTAAACTTCACCAACTCTAAAAAAACAAAGTAAAAATCTTTTAAATCATTGGCATAGCTCTCTTCATCTAAAATACGATGTTTTGATTTCCAATGTTTTTTATCGCTAAACATCATAAAATCCGCTATTGCTAAAAATATTACTCCTTTTAATTTGGCGTATACTGCCATGCCCTTGTATTCCTCATCTTCCTCAAGTATTTGCTGAGAATATGCTTTAGCTGCATAATATAAGGCTCTTTTTTCAAATCCTTTATGTTTACTTACCTGCATCTCTACTATTACTTGATTACCGTCTTGATCTTGACATAGCACATCAATAATAGATTGCCTATATGCAGCAATATCAGGGTCTTTGATAGTTGGTAAAAATTCTACATTAGTTATTTGCTCACTACCTTCAAACTTTAGGACATCATTCAAAAAATGAACAAGTATATCTTTATTCTTTTCAGTACCAAATATTTGGCGAAAACAAAAATCATTTTTAGGATCAAGGAATTTTGCTAAAACCATATAATATAACCTCTTAATTATTACTAAATGTTGCCTTTATTTATCTGGTTCATTTTAGCACCATCAATATTATTAACTCCATCATCTTCTGAAATCTGCGAGCATATATATAGGAACAATGCTCGATGTCCTTCAAGAAAGGCAGTGTACTCACTTTCCTGCCGAACGAAATTGCTACGATATATGCCGCTCATTTGAGCTAAATCCTCTAATATTATTTTACCATCTTCTCCACTAAAAAGCTTGCAATAAATTGATTTTAATTGCTCTTTTTTTAATAAAGGTGATGGGGATGATGAGTTAATTGATAGTTTCATTTGATCATTGCCCTTGTATCTGTTGCTGTTGTAACTGTTGCATTTGCATCATCTTACGTTGTTGCCTTATTTGTAGTACTTCTTGCTCGTTCTTGAGGATTGAGTTTGGGGAACCTCGCAGCTCAAAAAATAGTTTAAAACATTCATCCCAGTTGATATTATCATAAATCTCAGGAAATAAGTTACTTATTCCACTTCGTTGGAAGAAACCTAATACTTGCTCAACGCTTGATATTGCTGATGTTTTCTGAGCCCTAGATAATGGCGAAACATATTCAATCTCTATATCGGGTGGGCTATTTGCTCCTTCTAAAATTGGCACTCTATTATATTTGATCAGCGTTTGATATATAGCCATGATTAACGGATTTAACAACTCACTCTCAATTCTACCAACCATTGGAGACATTAAACGGTATTGTTCTTCCGTCCTAATTTGCACCTCAGTGGCAGTCATTTCTTTATTTTCCTTTTGCATCCTGAATATATCGATATAGAATGCTTTGTATATGGCATCGCGACATTGATTTTGTTCAATTTCAGTAGGTAGGATATTTTCCATACCAGTTAGCGGTATTATTTTATCTGCCATACCATTACGGTAGAAATTAACACTACCAGGTGTAGTATAAAGCGGTAAGTAATATCCATCTTTTGGCACTAATAATGGTGGGTCTAGCTGCTTCTGGGCTACTTTTAGGGTAATTTGCCTTAAACTATTGAGCAATTTAATATCAGGTAGCACATGATGAGCCGGAGCATAGCCATATACTTCACCTTCTTCTTTTACCCACCGTGTTACAAAAAACGGGAAATAAGAATAGCCTGATTGACTAATAATTTTTTGCTCAGCTAGGTAGATATATTCCGAATTATATTCAAGTGTTGCCGTTGGTTTTCTGGCTTTATTTTTCTGATTTTGAGTTTGTGGGCTAACTATGTGCAATATTTCTACTATCTCATCAGGATTCCGGGCTAGTCTTTCCTTGAAAGGGGTAAAGTCCGCCCATTTAGCTGCTGCGGTTTTAATTGGCATGCTAAAGAGTCGGTACATTGTTTTAACAAAACCAAACTTATCCTCTTCAAAGTAACATTCTTGTAAATTAATATTACGGAAGAACAAAGTTTGGGGTAATTCTAAATCTTCTTCAACATAGAATATTGCAGTACCAAAGGCTGATAAATTCAAAAAAACTGATGAATCTGATTATAAAAATTAGAAGCCGGATTGTTGAATATATCCATTAAGGTTTTTTCTAACATTTGAGCTAACGTGTTACGTTCAGCTGTGGTTAAATATTCTTGCTGTTCTTCATTTTCACCAACTATGGTAAGGTTAAACCAGTTCATTGCTGGATTTACTAGCAAGCTTTGTAAACCTGATGCTAATTGCTCTCTTGACCAAATAGAAGTTGAATCAAATATTACCATATAATACCAATTGAAATAGTTAAGGAGGTATATTATAATATGGGAATATAAACTTGAGCAGGTAGTAAAATGGCAAGAAC
>NZ_MWZE01000081.1 GCF_002259525.1 Rickettsia endosymbiont of Culicoides newsteadi
CTTGCTTTTTCTTTTGTCATTTTTTCTCCTAATTTTTTCTTATTATTTTATCTTAATTAGGAAGCTTTTAACTCTATTTTTTTTTGTCCATTTTCTTCAGTCCATTATAGACTATTTTTATACTTTGTTGTATAAATAAACAAATATTACCTTTATACTTACATAAAAAGTAAGGTAATAATTAGCTATTGATATGAGATATTTATATTGCTACAATATGGTTATGAAACCGCAAGTGAATCATACAGTAAGGCTATGATTCATTATTTTTCTATACTGATTGATAGATTACTTATTATGAAAGAATTTCGTAAATTTTGATTGACAACTCAAATAAAAAGTGAAGAACAAATTAAACAACAAAATAAAGAATATAAAACTTTGTATCAATATAAAGCAAGTATTGATAAGCATTATGATACAGTACATGCCCAATACGATAAATTGGTGAAGGTCAAGGAGAAACTGGAGAATGAACATGAAGAAAAAAAGCAGAAGATGATAGATATTCACTCCTCAGATACTTATGATAGTAAAAAAGGGGGAATCTTAAAACATAAAGAAAAGAAGATTGAGAAATTAACTCCTGTTGTGATAAAAGCTAAAGAACTTAAAGCTGAAGTATACAAGAAAATGACAGTTATAGAAGAATATCACAAAAGAGAGGCAGAATCATGGAGTGAACTTGAGGATATAGCTAATAATTGCCAATACACATATCCTGATAAACATAAAATGCTGAAGATAGTTGCTAGCTTGGGTAGGAATCAAGAGGTAGCTATTACTGGCAATGGAATAGTGCATGATACACTCATTCGTAGAAAATTTATAAACTTGGCTAAAAATGGGAAGGATAAAGCAATGAGCAAAAAAGCCCAATATCAAGTAAAAGTAGTAACTTAATTTTCCTAGTTTAAGGATAAGTAGACTAATATTTTTAACAATATACAAATTAAAATTTTATGCAGATACACAATACCTACGTAGTTGCTATATTGTTTTTATTTTAGGTTGCTTTTAGTTTATTGTTTACTTATCCAAATAACAACCAATTTAAGAATAAGCAGTGTACTCTATACTTTATTATTATAATTTAGATTATAACGGTCTTGAGGTAAAATTTGATAAGGTTATTAAATTTTTACAGGAAGGTGATTTTAAATCAGCAGAAGTTAAAAAGCTGAAACCTACTGATTATTTCAGAGCTAGACTGGATATAACTAACCGAGTATTATTTAAACCTATAAGGCATAATAATCAATATTACTTACTTATTTTAGAAATAATTCGAAATCACGATTACAGTAAATCGAGATTTTTAAAAGGAGGGGCAATAATTGAAGAAGATGTAGAATTTAAGTCATTAGAAATAAATGACCTTGAATTATTGAATGGTAGCCCTACAAACACTTCGCCTGTTCGTTTGTTAAATAAATTTATTATCTTTGATAAACAGCAAGAAGATATATTACATTGTAATCTACCTTTGCTTATTATTGGTTCTGCTGGTAGTGGCAAAACCTCAGTAACTTTAGAAAAACTTAAGGAGCTTGAAGGCAGAATTCTCTATATAAGTTTATCTAGCTATCTTGTTCATAATTCACAAAAATTATATTTTTCGTGTAATTATAGTAATAGTAAACAGGATCTTGATTTTTTATCTTTTCGTGAGTTTTTGGAAACTATAGAAATTCCTAAAGGGAAACCAGTTAATGAAAATATATTTTTATCATGGTTCACCAAGCAAAAGGTTTCTGGATCCATAGGAGATGGGCGTAAGCTATTTGAAGAGTTTATAGGGGTAATAGCCGGTTCTTCTAACGAAAGAGCTTACTTAACCAAAGAAGAATACCTAAATTTAGGAATAAAACAATCGATCTTTTCTCAAGAACAACGACATGATATTTATGGACTCTTTCAAAAATATACTAAATTCTTAGAGCAAGAAAACTATTATGATAGTAATATTATTGCTTATAACTATCTTAATTTAGTGGAGGCTACTTATGATGCAATCTTTGTCGATGAGGTGCAAGATTTTACTAATAGCCAATTATCTTTAATATTAAAAAGTCTAAAAGATAATAGTCAATTTTTGTTATGTGGGGATGCTAATCAAATAGTCCATCCCAATTTCTTCTCTTGGTCTAAGCTAAAATCTTTTTTTTATAGTGATACAGACTTAAATACCACTAGTATCACCAGAATCCTTGTGGCAAATTATCGTAATAGCTTAGAAGTTACTGAATTGGCTAATCGGGTGCTACGCTTCAAGAATTATCGTTTTGGCTCAATCGATAAAGAGAGCCATTATCTTATAGACAGTACTTCTGAAAAACATGGTAGTGTTAGCTGTTTAGAAGCCACCCCAAATATTATCAAAGAGGTAAACGCCCGAACATCTAGATCAACAAGTTACGCTATTTTAGTATTATATGAGCATTGCAAGCAGAAAGTCAGGGAAGTTTTTAACACGCCTCTGATATTTACTGTCCAAGAAGCAAAGGGTTTAGAATATGAGAATATAATTCTTTATGACTTTATATCTTCTGAACAAACTTATGCTACTATTAGCAAGGATATGGATCGATCATTTCTTGATACAGATTTTAAATATTCTCGGACAAAAGAAAAAACAGATAAATCCCTAGAAATATACAAATTTTATATAAATTCTTTATATGTTGCAATTACTCGGTCTATTTGCAATGTTTATATGATAGAATCTAATCCAGCTCATAAGCTCTTGAGGCTGCTAGATATTAATCAAATTAAGGAAGTAACTATTGAAGCTAAAGAATCTTCTAGAGAAGAGTGGCAAAAAGAAGCAAGTAAGCTAATAACCCAAGGTAAAGAAGAGCAGGCTAAAGCCATTGAAGATAGTATATTGCAACATAAAGTAATTCCATGGGAAATTATTGATAATCAACAATTAACGCAATTACAGGATGTTGTATTAGTGAAAAAGACTGCTAATAAAAAGGATATAATTAAATTGCTAAATTATGCAATAATCTATTCTAATGTTAGGATAATAAAAAATCTACAAGATATCGGGGTAAAGGCTGCTAACAATCTTCCCAAATGTGTTGCTCTAATGCAGGATGAATATTTCGTTGATTATATTTATAAAAATACTAATAATATCTTACAAAAAGTTGATCAATTTGGTATTGATTACAGAAATGAATTCAATCTTACTCCTTTAATGTGTGCTGCATATATCGGTAAAAAGCCCCATATAGAAACATTAATTTCTTTAGGAGCATCAGTAGATTTAACTGATAATAATCGTCGTAACGCCTTTATGATTGCTATAGCTAGGGCAGTAAGTGATGTAAAATATTGTACCGGGCTATTCCCAGATATTTATGAATATTTAAAACCAGATGCCCTTATAGTCAAAATAAATAACAAACTAGTTAAGATTGAATCCTATAAATCTGAATATTTTTTGTTGTATCTTCTACTAACAAAAATAAGGAATATCACCTGTGTTCAGGATGATCAGCATATAGTATTTAGATCTGGTACTATTGGTGATATGCTGAAGAATATGCCAGAAAATATTGTACCTAAACAACGTAAAAGTGCTGAATATATAAGGAGTATACTTGCCCGCAATGAGGCAAATAGTAAGTATCCTTATAATAAGCATTTATTTACCAGAATAAAAATAGGAGTGTATAGTCTCAATAAGGAATTACAGATAAAACTTAATGATGATTGGCAAATGTTATATTGATATGAATAGCTGAAAGTTTGTAAAATGACAAAAGAGAATAAATCAAAATTAATTGTTACAGAGGAGGCAGAAGGAAATTCACTATAGAAGCTCGGCTACTGATGGTGCTGGAGTATATAAGGGAGTATAGACTTATTTCATGCCATATGCTAAAGATATATGGGTTTTACGACGTTTTTTAATAAAAAATTTAATGATTATTTATCCCCTAATTTGCTAATTTTGGATGAACTTGGTATTAAAAAACTACCAAATTATTCAGCTGATGATTTTTTTGAAATAATTGCCAAAAGATATGAAAAAGGCTCAGTGATAATAACTATTAATAAAACTTTTGAGAATTGGGAAAGAATTTTTGATAATAAAATTTTAGTTGATCCTATATAATATATCTCTTAGTAGCTCTATTAAAATGTAGTATAATGCAAATTAAGAGATGAATTTATTGTGATTTATACACCTTGTTACAACAATAATGTAAGAAGAAGTATTATCTAGGAAGCTTGTGTGATTCATAGACTGTTACAAGGTAATTGTCAGATGAAATTACGACTTGTATTTTTGTACTTAATATAAAATTAAACATTTTAGGCGTATATTTTCTAGGTTTGATAAAGCCCCAACCACCTTTTTAGTTTTTCTAAATTTCGTTGGAGTTTTAATATGGTTACGTTAAAAATTTTGTCAACAGAGCCTAGCCCGGATATTGCATGAAGGTAGCAAAATTCACCTATGAACCCCTTGTAATATAAGGGGTTCATAGGAATTATACAAAAATACAAATTGTATTTTTGAGTTTTATCAAATTTAATCTCGTAACCTTTATTACTCAAGGGATAGAAAGATTTACTGATAATTCATTATGCAATATCCAGGCTAGTAGTTCATAACGTTTATACCACTTACGCAAGGTAAAATAAAATACCATAATGTGTACATACCTTTCCTGCATGGTTCGACTACTTATATAGCTCAATCCAACCCAGACGAAGCTGAACTTTAGAATCCATTGCCTGTCATTATTTATATTCTTAATAGTTATATTGTTATTGTAATAATCTCTATAAATCAAAATTTTAGTAACTAGATAATACTTCCTCTTACATTATTGGGTTAAATTACAGAAACGGGGCAAAAGCGAACTAGGAGTAGGAATTGCTGTTAATTTCTTCTCTGTTATAGAAAAATATCCTGCAATAAGTTATCTTACTCAAATGCCTTATCCCTGCAGGATGATCATGTTTTACGCATTTATATTTTGGTATATCTAATCGTATAATAAGCATTATACGTTGCAAACAACCTTAAGTCATTGTTGGGTAGATCCATACATGAGTTAAGATAGTCTTCGCAAGAAGTAAAATTTTTGCCATCAACATTAATTTGATGAACAGTGGTGGTTTTACATAAGTTGCTATTAACATAAGCTATATGTGATTCATAGACCTTGTTACAAGGCAATTGTCATTTTAATTAGAGTTCTTTTGTCCTATCAACTTATGTGCATCAGGTCTTCCCGACTTCCGCAGTTTTTATTAAGAGGAAGTCCTACAAGCCTTAGTTTGTAAGGGTTATAGATTTTTAGGCACAACATTATTTGCTTATTTTAGATATATTTCTACAGCATCTGAGCGTTTAAGATTGCAGGTTTTATAAATCTTCCTCGCCTCATTTTTCATATTGCTTGGTAGCCTATACAAATCTCCTGTTGTTGTATGCCTTAAAATTGAAGATTGTACTCCCATTAATAACTCAACTATATTAGTTACACTGATTTTTTGGGTAAGTGCCACTTTATATTCTATTTGTGTAGCGACAACTATAATTACCGAAAAAGTTTTGAATGGTCTCCTCACTGAACGTTCTCCACTTATTTGGATAAAGACTCAATTTGCGATAGACTCAAGCCGGT
>NZ_MWZE01000082.1 GCF_002259525.1 Rickettsia endosymbiont of Culicoides newsteadi
GATAGGGGAGATTCCTTATTTGAGGCAAGTTGTAGAACGTTAAAATTATTGTATGAACCTATATGTTAGCTGCTATATCATCATATATTCGATATCGTAGTATGTAACCTGATAAGCCAAATCGAATATATAAATCCCTATAATCTATTAGATTAGTCACAGGTTTACCTATTAAAGGAAATTCTATAAGTTCGATAACTGCTTTCTTTATTACTTCTGCCACTCTCTTTGCAGCATTAGGATTATTTTTATCAATGAATTTTCTTAGCCGTACCAAATCTGTAATTGCCGATTCCAACCATACTAATCTTTCCATTAAAGTCTTTCCTCTTCTTTATCGCTTCCCCATCTATCAAGCCACTCAGTTATTTTGTCATTTCCTAAAAATTTACCTTCTTGCATTTCTTGCCAACGCTTTATAGTCTCTTGTTTTAATTGTTCCTCATGTTCCTCTAATTTAAGATAATTAGTAATTGCCTCCTTCATCAGCCAGTGTGTTGAACGTTGCTTAATTTTACCAAGTACTTGCAACCTCTTCTTAATTTGCGGGGCAATTTTAACGCTTACTACAATATTCTCATCAGCTCTTTTCATACGAATTCTCCTTTATAGTATTAAGTATTTATAGGTAATACTATACATTACTTGTTTTGTGTTTGCAATCCATGTTATAGTCAATCGATGAGAGACAACGTTACCAACTTCTCATTATTTATAAAATTATTACTAATAAAGCTTAGTGCAGATTATAATTGTTGTATACTATACTCAAACGATTTGGAGAATTGGAACGTAAAACAAGGGGTGAGCGAGCGGAGCGTACATGAAGTACGTGAACACGCGAATACCCCGAAGTTTTACGGAGCCAATTCTTCAAAGCAGAAGAGTATACATAAATATAACAATTTGACCTAATAACAAAATGACTAATAAAAATACTTTATTAATAATTGATGGCTACGGATTTATCTTTAGAGCCTACCATGTTCAGCCACCATTAACTTCTCCGAGTGGCTTAGCTGTTGGAGCACTTTATGGTTTTACTTCAATGCTGTTAAAGCTATTGAATGATTTTAAGCCAGAACATGCTATTGTAGTTTTTGATTCTGGTGGTAAGAATTTTCGTCATCAAATTTATCAGCAATATAAAGCAAATAGACCCCCTATACCAGAGGATTTAAAGAGTCAATTACCACTTATTCGCCTTGCAGCAAATAGCCTAAATTTTCCAATGGTTGAGAAAGCTGGTTATGAAGCAGATGATATAATTGCCACTTTAGCCCATAAAGCTTCTGCATTACAACAAAATACTATCATTATTTCTTCTGATAAAGATTTAATGCAATTAATTAATTCGCATACTAAAATGTATGACCCAATAAAAGCAAAATATATTTCCGAAGATGACGTGATAGAGAAATTTGGTGTAGAACCAAGTAAAATCAGGGAAGTAATGGCGTTGATCGGCGATAAGTCCGATAATATACCAGGCGTGCCAAGCATTGGTCCTAAAACTGCAGCAACACTTATTAAACAATTTGGTTCATTAGCAGAGCTATTAAATTCACTCGATCAAATCACTAACGATCGCCAGAGAGCAATCATCAGCTCCTCAAAAGATTTAGCCTTAATTTCCTGGCAATTATTTAGTCTAGATTATAATGTTGATATCGATTTAGATTTTAGTTTATTGCAGTATACCCAACCTGATAGCAAACAAATATCTGATTTTCTGGTAGAATATGGTTTTAAATCTCTAAATAAAAGAGTGGAGAACTTATTCCAAATACAAATTACCAACGAATCTTTACCTACTAAGCAAATTATAATTCAAGAAGTTGCTTCGCAACAACAACTTGATGCTATGCTAACTAAGGCAGAAGAATATGGGATTGTCAATATTCATTTATCCGATTACCCTGGGCAAACTCCTTCTATAATTTTATCAATTGATGGTAAATGCTACAATATTAAGTTTATTGCTAAAATTTCTGGCAATATGTCTGATTTACTTGCTTACGATTTTCGTCAAAATTACCTGGAACAATGGTTTATGGCTGATATTCTTCAATTGCTAAAGAATAAATCTATTAAGAAAATCACCTATAAGCTTAAATCATTATTAAAATTCTTTATCGATAATGAAGTATATTCATGTGAAGATCTTGAACTAATGCAATATCTGATTTCTGCTGGCAAGCCTCAGAAGAATCCATTTGATGGAATACAGCAGGATAGTTTAGACAATTTAGCGAGAGTAGTTACCGGCTTTAGTGATAATTACCAAAAACTGTTGCTAGAACTAAAAGATAACCATGCCTTAACACTATATCGAGATATTGATTTACCTTTATGTTATATAATAGATAAAATGGAAAAAATTGGGGTTAAGGTCAATTCACCATATCTTAAACAATTATCGGATGAATTTGGCAGTGAAATTACTCAATTAGAACATAATATTTTTGCTATTACCGGGACAAAGTTTAACATCGCTTCACCAAAGCAACTGGGGGAAATTTTATTTGAAAAAATGCAATTACCCTTTGGCAAATTGTCATCAAAAGCAAAATCTTATTCTACTAGTGCAGAAATTCTTGAAAAAATTAGCGAAAGTGGCTTTGCTATTGCTGATTTATTGCTAAAATGGCGTCACTTTACTAAATTAAAAAATACCTATACGGATAGTTTACCTATGCAAGTAAATCCGATAACTCATAGGGTGCATACAACATTTTTACAAACTTCAACTAGTACTGGTAGGCTTAGTTCTCAAGAACCCAATTTACAAAATGTACCAATTCGCTCGAAAGAAGGTAATAAAATCAGAGCAGCTTTTATTGCAGAAGATAAGCATAAATTAATTTCAGCAGACTATTCACAGATTGAACTGCGAATATTAAGTAGCATGGCAGATATACCTTCTTTAAAACAAGCTTTTGTTAATGGTGAGGATATTCATAGTAAAACCGCTTGTAATATATTTAAAATTACTAAAGAGCAGTTAACTTCCGAACATCGGCATAAAGCAAAAGCTATAAATTTTGGCATTATCTATGGTATTAGTGCTTTTGGACTAGCAAAGCAGTTACATATTAGCTCTACACAAGCAGCTGAATATATAAAGAAATATTTTGAAGAATATCCAGAAATTCAAAAATATATGGAATATACAAAAAACTACGCCAGAGAGCATGGTTATGTCCTGAATCTCTTCGGACGAAAGTGCTTTATTCCCTTAATCTATGATAAAAAACATTCTTTACAGCAATTTGCCGAAAGAGCAGCAATCAACGCTCCAATCCAAGGGACTAGTGCCGACATAATCAAAATAGCGATGATTGATCTTGACCGTAAAATTCAACAACTAAAATTGAAAACCAAGCTAATCTTACAAATCCACGACGAATTACTTTTTGAATCGCCCATTGATGAAGTAGAACTAGCGACCCAACTAATTAAAACTACTATGGAAAATTCATCTAAATTAATGGTTCCGCTCATTGTCGAAACCAAGGTAGGAGATAATTGGATAAATATGCATACTATAGTCAATTAATTCTGTCTATTAGCGAGGAGGCATAAGCCTACGAAGCAATCCATATAGTCTTGATGTATCTATACTAATTCTCAGATTTAAGAGATGGGTTGACAAAGGCATATGGAAAGCTTTAATGGATCATGTTAAAGTAGATGTAGATAGGTTATTATACCACCAAAATCTAATCGTAAAGTACAACGTGAATATGATAAACATATTTATAAAGAACGCCATTTAATTGAATGTTTCTTTGGGAAAATCAAACATTTTAGGCGTATATTTTCTAGGTTTGATAAAGCCCCAGCCACCTTTTTAGCCTTTCTAAATTTTGTTGGAGCTTTAATATGGTTACGTTAAAAATTTTGTCAACAGAACCTAGCAATAAACCATATTGCTTCAATAAACTGTCTTATTTTCTCCTCATTCTTGTTGTGTATAGCTTTTTTTTCTTAAAAAATGATAAAATTGCTTCCCATGCTTGGTCTTCTATGTAATACTTCATATCGGTAGTTTCTTGGTTTCGATAACTAGAAACTACCATTTCTTCTTACTATTGCAACTTCTTTATTCTCCTCTGATAACTTAACATAAAATTTTGTCAACAGAACCTAGTAAAATAATTTCTTATTAATCCTTTCCAAACAAATCTTTTCCTTCACTACTTTTAATTTAAGCAGACATGTGAAGTAATATTTTAATATGAGAAACATCAATATTTTTTTTGGCATTCCAAATATCATACTGTTGTTGAAGATTAAGCCAGTATTCAGGGCTTGTGTTTGGAAATGCAGCAGATAAACGAATAGCCATAGAAGAACTGATACTAGATTTTTCGTTGATCAGAAATGATAAAGTTTTACGGGTAACTCCAAGCGATATAGATGCTTCAGTGACAGTTAAATTTAAAGGTTCTAAATACAACTCTTTTAATATACTACCTGGGTGTGGAGGATTGAACATATATACCTTGCTTTAATGATAATCTAAATAATCAACGTCATAGGCATCTCCATTACTAAAATGAAATATCAGACGCCAATTACCATTAATTTTAACTGACCAGAAGTCTTTCATATTGCCTTGCAGCTTATGCAGCCCGAGTCCTGGTAAATTCATGTTTTCTACCTTAGTTGCAGCATTTAAGTTAGCTAATAACAGTCTGAGTTTTTTTATATGATCACTTTGTATTTTTGTAGTATCACCATAATTAAAGAAATTGCTTAGACCTTTATGGCTGAAAGTTTTGATCATATCATAAATAATATTGCCTTATCATAATTGTAACATATAACGTTATAGTTACCAAGATAATTATCGTCTGTTTAATCTCTCACTCGATAATCAAGTTTTTTGCAGAGCTTATAAATAGTAGGTTGTTTGAAGGAAATTTGAATATATCCGAATCACGACATCTATCTTTAAACGCAAAATTTGTCATTCCCGCGTAGGCAGGTATCTAAAAATGCTCTGAGGTATTATAGATTCCCGCCTACGCGGGAATGATGGTATGGACGAGTGAAGCGAAATATGCTTTACTTGTACGGAGTCAGCTGAAAAATAGTTTTCAGCTGCTCCAAATTAAATAATAATTTAATTAATAGGTCCATACCATGATAAATAATAGCATAAAAAATACTATAATAGGAATAGATTTAGCAAAAAATAGTATGCACTTGGTGCAAGTCGATCAAAATGGCAAAAAAATAGGTTACCAAAAAGTTACAAGAGATGAGTTAATAGCCTATTTAAGCAATCTCGATAAAAGTTCATTGGTAGCTATGGAGGCATGTGGAGGAGCTAATTATTGGTCACAGGAAAT
>NZ_MWZE01000083.1 GCF_002259525.1 Rickettsia endosymbiont of Culicoides newsteadi
CTTTCCCACAGCCCAATCTCTCTCTACTATTGTTTTTCCAAGAGTTTTCGCTAATTCATCATTTTGTTCTTTCAGCATATTAATTTGTTCCTGATATTTACTTACCAGTTTTGCTGGTTCAAAAGCCAATGCTGCATTTGATATAAATTGTTTTTTCCAATTACTAATTGTCTTTGAGTTTATCTCATATTTTGATGCTATCACTGATAATGGACTCTCTTCTTTCAGCACTTCTAATACTATCCTAGTTTTTTCTTCAGCACTAAAAACTCTTGCTTTTTCTTTTGTCATTTTTTCTCCTAATTTTTTCTTATTATTTTATCTTAATTAGGAAACTTTTAACTCTATTTTTTTGTCCATTTTCTTCAGTCCATTATAGACCTTGATACTATCTCTTCCCTCGTTCAAATCGGCAACTGGTATAATAAGACGACAAAGACTATCGCTCAATCTATTGTCCCCTAAATGTTTTTCCAACATTTCTTCCAAAGGTTCTGGGGTATATTTGTGTTTTATTATTCCACAGTTAAAGCAACTTTTAGGGAAGATTTCAGCAGCACTATTCTCAAATAATTCTAACGCTTCTTTGGCTGAATAACGAGGCTCTTTCGACCCTTGTTCTTTAGGGAGCGTTAACAACGCAGCAATTAACCCACCAACGCTAGTACCAGAAATAATGTTAAATAATTTAGATATAGGTAGCCCTGTAATCTCTTCTATTTTTGCAAGGATAACTAATGCAGCTATTCCTTTTACTCCACCACCTGAAATACAAAGAATTGTATTTTTTTCATTTAATTTTTTACTTATCATAATCTCTATAGCTTAATTTAAAATTTTTCACTAATTTTAAATTGTTATAAAGTTTACATTATAGCAAATGAATTTATTATGATAAATAAAACAAATTGACAGAACTCTGCAAAAAATTTGATTATCGAGTTACAAATGTGGTACAATTGAATAATAATAAATAAATTGGAGTGATCTTGTGGTAGCTAAACGATTATTAGTGTCTTTAGAGGAGAAAATATTAGCTATAGTCAATTCAGGAGAATTGGGTAGCAGGAGCGATGGAGCGACGCCTATAAGTAATAGACGAACGACGAGTGACGACGTCACCAACTTCTCATCAATTGACTATAAATTAGCAGATGAACGGATAGGTAATACTAAGGAATGGATTAGTTGTACCGACAGTTGGAAATATTAGATGTTTGAGCAATTACTTGATTTCTCTTCTATATTCTATATTATAGAAGGGATGGTAGTAACACTGAAATATAGCTTAGTTTCAGTGTTATTTGGATTGATTATCGGTACTTTACTAGCAATTTGTAAGGTAAGCAAAAGTCATGCCTTAAGGTTATTTGCTAATTTTTATACATCAATTTTTCGTGGTACACCACTACTTATCCAACTTAGCATAATTTATTTTGGTTTGCCTGGGGTAATTGGTATTAAGCTTGGAGTATTCGCTGCAGGTACCATAGCTTTCTCATTAAATTCAGGGGCGTATGTTTCGGAAATAATTAGAGCTGGAATGAATGCTGTTGACAAGGGGCAGATTGAAGCGGCTAAGGCGTTAGGCATAACTGAAAGATTAATGATCAAAGATATCATCTTACCGCAAGCTATAAGAAATATTTTACCTTCACTGGTTAATGAGCTTATTAACCTAATCAAAGAATCATCGATTATATCAATGATCGGTGGAATGGATTTAATGCGGAGAGCTCAGCTAGTATCACAGGAACATTATACTTATTTTACGCCTCTGTTAATAGCAGGGTTTTGTTATTATGTTATGGTAATAATTATTAGTAACTTAGCCAAAATTCTTGAGAAAAAATTAACAATTGGTATTGAATAAGATTTGTTTATATGTATTTAAGTGAAATATGCATCAAGCGTCCAGTATTTGCAACAGTTCTGAGCCTAGTAATTGTTATTTTAGGAGCTGTATTTTTTACTAAACTACAAATTAGGGGGATTCCCGATATCTCTTTTCCTGTAATAACAGTACATGCAGATTATCCTGGGGCGGATGCTCTTTATATGGAAAAAGAAATTACCACTCGTATTGAAAAGGCTCTAAAAACTATAAAAAATCTTGATTCTATCACTTCCCAAAGTGCGACAGGTAGTAGCTATATCTTTTTAACATTTTTATCATCGGCTAATATCGAAGTATCCTTAAACGATGTTCGATCTAAAATTGCTGCGATAAGTCGTATATTGCCAAAAGATATGCAAGCACCTCGTGTTAGTAAGCAAGATGGAAATAAGTTTGTTGATTTGATCTTAACTGTTAGTAGTGATGTATATAGTGATTTACAATTAACTAAAATTGTTCAAGAGAGTGTAAAAAGCGTTTTAGATAAGCTTGAAACAATAGGTGAAGTTAAAGTACATGGTAAAGATTATTCTATGCGGATAGAGCCAGATCCGGTAAAATTATATCAGCATAAAATGTCGGTGTTGGAAATTGAAAATGCTATAAAAAAACAAACTATTTCTTATCCGGCGGGAACTATTAAAACCGCCAGTCGTGATTTTGATATAAGATTAGATGGTTCTTTAAGTAAACCGGAACAGTTTGAACAAATTATATTAAAAGTGAACGATACTAGTATATTAAGGTTACAAGATATTGCTAAAATATATTTAGCTTCTCTAGAAGATGATGTAACTTTTAGATATAACGGCAAAAGCTCGGTAGCACTTACAGTAAAAAACAATCAAAGGCAAACTTTCTTGATTTATCTAAAGAAGTTAGGTCGTCACTAGATAAAATTAAAAATAATCTACCTAAAAATATAACAATTGATATAGCTTATGATGCGTCAATTCCAGTTAATGCCTCAGTCAAATCAGTATTCTTCACGATCTTTGAAGCATTAATTTTAGTTATAATAGTAGTATATTTATTCCTGGCATCAGCAAGAATCACTTTGATACCACTTGTAACTATTCCTGTATCGTTGATTGGTACATTTATTTTCATGTATTATTTAGGGTTTTCTATTAACATATTTACCCTTTTAGCAATGATATTGGCTATTGGTTTGGTGGTAGATGATGCAATAGTAATGTTGGAAAATATTTTTAGATACAATGAGATGGGGCATTCTGCTATGGAATCTGCCACTCTGGCATCTAAGGAAATTGGTTTTGCTATTATAGCAATGACTATAACACTTGCCTCAGTATTCTTACCAATAGGTTTTATTGATGGATTTATGGGCAAGTTATTCATTGAATTTGCTTGGACCTTAGCATTCTGTGTGTTAGTTTCTGGTTTTGTTGCTTTAACTTTGACGCCAATGATGGCAAGTCGCATGATTGGCAAAAATGATCAACCTTCCTTAGGGTTTTTAATTAAATTTGACCAGTTTATTAAATTAGTCCAAAGCAAGTATTTGGTCTATTTAAATCTTGCTTTTGATCATAAAAAGCAATTCTCACTTATTATTGCCCTATCTTTAGTGCTGCTAGTCGTTAGTTTTATCTTTGTCCCAAAGGTGTTTATCCCTCAGGAAGATGATGGTTTAGTGCAGATTTCCTTCTCTAGTCCTCAAGGCTCTAATAGTGAACAATCAGAAAAAGCAGTAATAGAAGTTGAGAAAATACTTAGTTCTTACAAAGATATATTAGGTTATTTGATGATGACGTCTCCAGAAGGTAGTCATGGTTTTGTGCCTCTTAAAGACTGGAAGGTAAGGTCAATGTCACAAACAACTATAATAAACTTACTTAATCAGCAATTTCAACAAATAACTGGAATATCGGCTTTTGCAAGACCACACCGTTCATTAATTAGCGGTAATGCTGAACATGCTGTGGAATTTACTTTGCAATCCTCACTTGAATATGAGCAATTAGTTCAAATATCAGAGAAATTCGTGGAGGCTATGAAGAAAAAACCAGCTTTTATGAATATGAATGTTTATAGTAATGTAGATTTCTCTCCGATCATTGACGTAATTGTTAACCGAGATAAAGCTTACCTTTATGGTGTGAGTTTAGAAAATATAGGGTTAACATTGCAATATTTGCTAGCAGGAAAGCAGCTTGGTGATTTTAGAATGGGCAATGAATTGTATGATATAACTATGCAGTATAATTTAAAACATCGTAGTAATATCGATCACTTTAGTAAGATACTGATACCAACCAATAAACCAACTAATAATTTATTACCATTAAATGTCGTGGCTAATATAGTTGAGAAAGTATCTATCAAATTTTATAATCATTATAATAATGCTAGATCAGTAACCATCTCGGCAGATTTAGCCCCAAACCAAAAAATTACCGATGCAATAAAGCAAGTGAATAACATAGCTAATGAATTATTGGATAATAATACCACTATTCTAGAATATATTGGCGAAATTAAGCAAAAGGCTGAATCAGAAGGTACTATGACTACTACGTTCTTATTTGCTTTATTGTTTATTTACTTAGTGCTTTCAGCACAATTTGAAAGTTTTACTGATCCGATATTAATCCTTATTGCTGTACCATTTTCATTTACTGGTGGCGTATTAGCACTCTGGATATTTGGTAATACGTTTAATATGTATAGTGGTATTGGCTTGCTCACTTTAATTGGTTTGATCACAAAAAATTCTATTATGATCGTAGAATTTACTAATAACTTAAGAAGCCAAGGATTAAATATTAGAGAAGCTGTAACTAAAGCTTCTAGCTTAAGGCTTAGACCAATTCTAATGACTACTTTAGCAACCATTTTTGGGGCAGTATCATTAGTTATCGCCTCAGGAGCAGGAGCCGAAGCTCAAAAGTCTATTGGTTTAGTAATAGTGGGTGGTATGACTATTGGTACTCTATTTACTATATTTGTTATTCCAGTTTTATATCAAAGTTTTAAAAGGGAGATTAAATATAGCTAACCCAATTAGTGTTACAGCAAATTCACAGATGTCATTGTGAGGGTATAGGCGTCAGTTTAAGAAAATAAAGTAGAAAACAAGTTTTTTGCAGAGCTTATAAATAGTAGGTTGTTTGAAGAAAATTTGAATATATCCGAGTCACGACATCTATCTTTAAATGCAAAATTTGTCATATATGGACGAGTGAATTTGTCAAGAAAGAAAATAAAAAAATAGAGCCACAAAGGAAGCGGTCATATATTCGGCATCGAGTGCCATAATGGTTTCTGCATTCTTATAAATATCCTTGAGTTACCTCTCATTCCCACGGCTTCTAGAGCCTCGACATAATTACGGATTTTATTCAGAATACTTATTCATTAACTCTTTAACTTTCGTTCTCTTTATTGTTACTATTCTTTACTCA
>NZ_MWZE01000084.1 GCF_002259525.1 Rickettsia endosymbiont of Culicoides newsteadi
AAAAAAACATTTATCACAGGCATTAACTCCTTGCAACTCCTATATCTCCTTTATTTTTTCTTATCCCTTATCCCGAATTGACGTGTAAAGATACTTACGTCTCTAATCAACAAGATATTTATTCTGTAGAAGATAAACCAAATTTCTATGTGATGGTTGATCGAAAGTTGAAAGAGAAAATGGATAGTCAACTACTTGAAAATTTTAATAATTCCTTATTAAAAGGATTAATTGATAAAGACCATAAGAGTAATGGGATAAAAATTATACCCAACATACTGATAGAGCTTAAAATTACTGGTGATGAGCGATTATATACATATGAGATTTATAAAAATCCTCAAGGCAAATACTTAATTTATTTTAACAAGCAAGGTAATCATAATGATGTAAAGAAGGCGACACAACTAAGCAAAGGTTTAAAAATTATTGAAACAGATGAAATATCTTATTTCTCTTCTCTTCCAAAAGAGCCTGAGTATAGCATTGATACACAAAAGTTAGATTTGGAGGAGATGCAAGCATTAGCACTGCACTTACAACAAGAAGAGGAGATGAAAGCATTAGGGGTTTCTGATAATGATGATGCCGATTTAAGTTTTGACAAGCTATAACATAATATTATAATTTTATTCTCAAATTTTGATTGACATGCTACAAATTAATTTGTCATTCCGAGTACTCTTGTCATTCCCGCGTAGGCGGGAATCTAGTATAAACCCCTGCCTACGCAGGGGTGACATAAAGTTGAGATGACATAGAACAGAATTGCTTCGTCGGCTCAAGGCTCCTCGCAATGACGGTTGAGGCTCAAGGCTCCTCACAATGACAGTGCTGATAAAGAAGCGTTGCATCACCATAACTAAAAAATCGCAGTTTTTGATCTATAGCATATTTGTAGATATTAGTTATTTCCTGATAGCCAGCAAATGCACAAACTAACATGAATAATGTAGATTTTGGCAAATGAAAATTGGTAACTAACATATCGACAATTTGAAATTTAAATCCTGGTCTAATAAAAATGGCTGTTTCAAATCCACCATTTGTTATTTGCCCATTATTTGCTATGGCGTTACTTTCTAATGCTCGTAAGGTGGTAGTGCCGACGGCTATTATTCGTCTATTTTCTTTTTTTGCCTTATTAATCATATCTTCAGTTTTTTTATCTATATGATAATACTCTGAATGCATTTGATGTTGATCAATATCTTCAGTTTTAACTGGTAGGAACGTCCCTGCCCCAACATGCAAGGTAATAAAGGCAGTTTCAATATTTTTTGCTTTAACTAATGCCAACAATTGTTCGGAGAAATGTAGCCCTGCAGTTGGGGAGGCTACTGCTCCATGGTTCTTGCTATAAACTGTTTGATATCTATTATAGTCAAATTCTTCTGAATTGCCTATATCATCCTCTAAATTAGCGTCCTTTGGTAAACTTTCTCCCCTTTTGATATAAGGAGGTAGCGGGATTTCACCATATTTCTCTAAAAACTCAAAAATTGAGATATTATCTAGAGCAAAAGCCACCTCAACTTGTCCCATTCCAAGCTTTTTACTTATAATAATCTTATTACCAACAAACTCAAACTGATCTTCAATGGCAAGTCTTTTTGATGGCTTGGCAAAACCATGCCAATAATTATCACTTATTGCCTTGTTTAGGTATAATTCGATCTTTTTACCAGATTTATTCAGTAGCAATTTGGCGTTAATAACTTTTGTGTCATTAAATACCATTAAATCACCAGGGCATAGATAGTCGATTATATCATGAAACTTGGTCTGCACTAAGTGATTATTTGGGGCAGCTACCAATAAATTAGACTCATCTCGTTTTTTTGCTGGGTTCTGGGCTATTAATTCATTCGGTAAAGTAAAATCAAAATCAGATAATTTCATTAGTTCTCCTGCAAAACTTTACGTCATTGCGAGAAGGCGTAGCCGACGAAGCAATCCATTTGGATTGCCGCGTCGCCGCAAAGCGGCTCTGAGCCATGACGCTTGGCAAGAGGTCTATTCAGGCGATACTTCTCCATCATCACTACCATCTTGCATATTTTCTTCTTCTGTTTCAGGGCTTTCAGCAATCAACGCAACAGAAACTACTTTTTCTTCTTGCTCAGTTTTAAATAATATTACCCCGCTAGTATTACGTCCAGTGATACGTACCGATTCAAGTTTACACCTAATTAGTTTGCCGTTATTAGTAATTAGCATCAACTCATCAGATATATTAACCGGCATTACGCCAACAACCAAGCCTGTTTTATTAGACACATCCATATTAACAACACCGCTCCCACCACGATTAGTAATCCTATACTCATATGCCGAACTTCTCTTGCCAAAACCATTTTCCGTAACAGTGAGGATAAATTCTTCAGACAGTGCCATTTCCAAAATCTGTTCTTTAGTTAAATTTACCCCATATTCTTCCGGAGTAAATTCTTTACCATCAGCTATTAACAATCTTTCTTCTAGAGGAATTGATCGGTAAGTTTCTCTTTCATCCATAGTGCAGGAGATGCCTTTTAATATGGTCATAGAGATAACATAATCGCCTGAAGCAAGTCTCATCCCTCTTACTCCATCAGAAGTGCGGCTTTTAAATACCCTAACTGAACTAGCAGGGAATCTTATAGCTTTACCAGATTTTGTTGCCAGTAACACATGATCTTCATCTTTACAAACTTTAACATCTATTAAAAGGTCATTATCATCAAGCCTAATAGCAATTTTACCATTTGATTGAATACGTTTAAAGTCTGATAAATCATTTCTCCTGATATTACCTTGGCTTGTAGCAAAAATAATATTCAAACTATCCCACTCATCCTGATTCTCAGGTAATGGCATAATATTATTGATATGCTCTCCTTCTTTTAAAGGTAAAATATTGACTATTGGTCTGCCCTTACTCTGAGGATTACCGAGCGGTAATTTGTATAATTTTAAGCTATATACTTGACCAATATTTGAGAAAAATAACATTGGTGTGTGAGTACTACCAACAAATATTTGAGTAGTAATATCCTCGTCTCTCATTGACAGCCCTGACCTGCCCTTCCCTCCTCGGTTCTGTGCTCTATAGGTAGCAAGAGGTACGCGTTTAATATAACCGCCTAATGTTACGGTCACAACCATTTCTTCTCTTTGGATAAGATCCTCTATATCCTGATCGAAATCACCAAATTCAATGCTAGTAAGACGTGGTGTAGCGAATTCATTTTTAATTCTAATTAACTCGTTTTTTAAAATCTCTAAAAGCTTTTCACGGGATGATAAAATAGCAGTATAGCCTGTAATTTCCTCAGCAATTTCTCCTAGATCACTTTCTAATTTATTCTTCTCCATAGCAGTTAAACGTTGTAACCGCATTTCAAGAATAGCTTTTGTCTGTGTTTCAGTAAAATAACAGTTACCATCATCGGCTATCACCGCTCTATCATCAACAAGTTTTACTAAATTTATGATAGTTGATGCATCCCAAGTCCTTTGCATTAATTGCTCTTTAGCACTTGCCGGATCGCTTGAAGATTTAATAATTCTAATAACTTCATCAATGTTACTAACGGCAATAATTAGTCCCAATAAAATATGAGCTTTATCCCGAGCCTTATTTAATAAATATATCGTTCTCCGAGTGATTACTATTTCTCTAAAATTAACAAAAGCCGCTATTACTTCTTTTAAGTTCATAACTTCTGGTAGCCCGTCTTTTAGAGCTAACATAATCACCCCAAAACTGGTTTGTAACTGAGTATAAGAATATATTTGGTTTAGCACTACTTCGGTTACCACGTCTTTCTTTATTTCAATTACTACTCTAATACCATCTTTATTTGATTCATCTCTAAGATCGCTGATACCCTCTATCCGTTTTTCTTTGACTAATTCAGCAATTTTCTCAACTAATTTAGCTTTATTAACCATATATGGTATTTCTGTAATAATAATAGCCTGTCTATTATTAGCAATCTCTTCAATTTCTGCGCGCCCTCTAGTTAGAATACTCCCCCTGCCCGTTAAGTAAGCCGACCTAATGCCGTTTATACCAAGCACAATACCAGCCGTCGGAAAATCAGGACCTTTAACCACTGACATAAGTTCTAATATTTCTATATCATTATTATCAACATATAGGCAGCAAGCATCAATAATCTCTCCAAGATTATGAGGCGGAATATTGGTAGCCATACCAACAGCAATACCATTAGTACCATTTATCAAGAGATTTGGAAACATTGATGGCAATACTGTAGGCTCTCTCTCAGAACCATCATAATTTGGAGCAAAATCAACGGTTTCTTTGTCAATATCTTCAAGTAATGTATGAGTGACTTTTGCTATCCTTGACTCTGTATACCTCATAGCAGCAGGTGCATCACCATCTCTCGAACCAAAATTACCCTGTCCATCAACTAGTGGTAGTCTTAAAGAAAAATCCTGTGCCATTCTTACTAATGAGTCATAAATTGCCACATCACTATGTGGATGATATTTACCCATTACATCACCGACAATTCTTGCTGACTTACGATGAGGTTTGTTAAAATAATTAGAAGCTTCATACATTGCATAAAGAACTCTACGATGCACTGGCTTTAGACCATCGCGTACATCTGGAATAGCCCTACTGACAATTACACTCATTGCATAATCTAAGTATGAGCCTTTCATCTCATCTTCAATGTTAACAGATATTAAGTTTTGATGATCTATAATAGCCACAGTTAGAACCCACATTTATTAAAGTAATATTCGAATGGTTTAAGTATAGTACATATTCGGAAAGAAATCTATCGTTGAATGAGCATAGGCTAGCTAGGAAAGATATTTTTTTCAAGATGATTGAGATTATATATTTAATGATATATAATAATTATTTGAGGTAAGTATATTTAGGAAATATTTATGGACGATAAAAACCAAAATAAAAAACTGACATGGATGGAAATTTTTGAAAAATTGTCACTAATACCAACAGGGGATTCTTTTGATAAAGAAGGTAGAGCAGATTCACCAATTGAAGAAAAAGGAGAATCAAACAAAAGATATAGTGATACATATCCCTACTTCAATGATTTTTGATAAGGTATAGTCAATTGATGAGAAGTTGGGGATATAATCACTCCTAGCCCCAAATTTTCTTGAGTTGACTATAGAATTAACAACATAGAAGGAAGTAGTTGATATGCAAAAATATTTAGACCCAACAAATGATAGTCTATTTAAGAAAATCTTTAGTGATCTGGAGAGGCTAAAAGAATTTGTTAATAGTATTCTTGATTT
>NZ_MWZE01000085.1 GCF_002259525.1 Rickettsia endosymbiont of Culicoides newsteadi
TGTACAAACATTTTGGTCAAAAAGTTTATATATTGATCGATGAATACGATACGCCGATCAATAGTTCGTACATTGAATTTGGTGATAAATTAAAAGAATTTGACGACGTACTAAAAATATTCCGTGGGATGTTTGGCAGTAGTTTAAAAACTAATCCTTATTTAGAAAAAGGGGTAATAACCGGCATATTAAGGTTTGCTAAGGCTAATTTATTTTCGGATTTAAATAATGTTCGTGAATATACTCTGCTAGATGAAAATTTTGCTAAATTTTATGGTTTCACTCAAGCAGAAGTTGATGAGTTATTAACCAAAGTACCACTTGACACAAGTCCTGAAAAAATTAAAGCTTGGTATAATGGCTATAGTTTTGGTGGTGAGGTAATTTATAATCCATGGTCAATTATGTTATGCTTAGATACTAGAGGCAAACTTGATCATTATTGGCTTGATAGTGGGGGGACGGCTCTTGTTGATAAAGCATTATTGTCAGATGGAATGCAGGAAGATTTACAGAGCTTAGCTGCCGGAAAGGCTATTATCTCACCGATTGTCAAACAAATTAGTTTTGCTGATATCAACAAGCCAGTAGGATTATTTAGCTTGTTGTTATTTAGCGGTTATTTAAACCCTGTTGCTAAAAAACCAGAAGAAGATATTTACGAATTGTCGGTACCAAATAAAGAGGTACGATATATATATAATGCCAGAATGCTCCAATGGGTAACTGATCAGTTGCAAATTGATCATTTTCGATATTATTCTTTTGCTACTTTGTTGCCGGCAGGTAAAATAGAACAGTTTAAAGAAAGATTGCAAGAATTATTGTTAAATGCTACTAGTTTTTACCAAACTGGCGAGAAAAAAGCTGAGCTATTTTGTAGTGGTTTTATGCTAGGTTTGATTAATACCTTAGCTTCTGACTACATAATAGACAGTGAAAGAGAGACTGGTAGCGGTAGGGCTGATATTATGTTGATACCTAGAGCTGGAAAGCAAGACAACGCCATTATTATTGAATATAAAATATGCAAGTCTCCAGAAGAGTTAGAATCTGTTGCCAGAGAAGGGCTAGAGCAAATAGCAAAAAAACGATATGAGGCTAAAATAAAAGAATACTCTCATGTTCAGAAAATCATCAAAATCGCTATGGCTTTTTGCGGTAAGGAAGTGGCTCTAGAATATCAGAATGATAAAATTTAATAGTGGTGATTATATATTTTCCCCTATATCAACCAGGATTACATAAACAGGAACAGCAGGGAAATGCCTTTTTAATCTTTCAATATCGTAAACAAGCTGTTCTCCATAAGAAACACCTGTTGACATTTGTTGTTGTAAACTATAGTCAATTTAGGAGGATTGGGTGCTATGGCTATGGGCAATCTATTTCAGTATTTTTGGATTGCTTCGTCGCTACTAAAGTAGCTCCTCGCAATGACATATAAGCCTATAACTCGTCATTGCGAGCGAACGTATGTGAGCGTGGCAATCCATGAAGTCATATATTGCTTCGTTGACTTACGGTCTTCCTCGCAAATAGACGTTGACCACATACAACTTTTAAACTGCCATGATTACCTCTAAAATCTCTTCCAACGAAGTATGTAAAAAATACCTGAATAAAAATATTTTTTATAAAACACTTAGTGTACATTATAATTAGTATATACTCAAATCATTAGAGTAAACATGACCCAATTTTTAACTATAACCCAGATAATAAGGTAGCCGTTCTTGCTCTTAAGGTTAAAGCTAATGCAAAGGCAGATAAGATAGGTGAGTTTATGATAATTAATGATAAACATTATCTAAAATTATTTATAAAATCAGTTCCAGAGGATGGTAAGGCTAACCATTCTATTATCAATTTTCTATCTAAAAAATGGAAAATTAATAAAAATAATTTTGAGATAATATTAGGTTGGACTAATAGCTTAAAATTATTGGCAATAAAAAATATTGAATTAGACTATTTAAATTTGCATTTAAAACACTATATTAATAACATTAAATAGTATTATAGGACTTGACTATGACCCAAGAAAAAAAGAAGTTTGACGCTGAAGTTGGTAAGATTTTGAACTTAATGATCCATTCTCTTTATACTAATAAAGAGATTTTTATGCGTGAGTTAATATCGAATGCTTCTGATGCTTGTGATAAATTAAGGTATTTAGCACAAAGTGACGCAAAACTTATTGCAGATGATCCTACCTTTAAAATTACTGTGAGAATTGATAAAGATAAAAAGCAGATTATTATTAGAGATAATGGTATTGGTATGAACCGAGAAGATTTGATCGATAATCTAGGAACTATTGCAAAATCTGGTACAGGAAATTTCTTAAACAACATGTCTGGAGATGCTAAAAAAGACAGTATGTTGATAGGGCAATTTGGCGTTGGGTTTTATTCAGCTTTTATGGTTGCTGATAATATTACTGTTACCTCAAGAAAAGCAGGAGAAGAGAAATCTTATGTTTGGCAGTCAGATGGTCTTGGAGAATATATGGTCGATGATTTTGACCATGATTTTACCAGGGGAACTGAGGTGGTTATTCACGTTAAGCCAGAAGAAGATAGTTACATTGATCATTTTAGATTGAAGCATATAGTTAAAAGCTATTCTGATCATATAGCCATACCTATATATTTTATTGATGAATCTACTAATAATGAAATACAACTTAACTCAGCTTCAGCATTATGGACAAGACCTAAATCTGATTTGACTTTTGAGCAATATAAAGAATTTTATAAAGCTTTGTCTTATTCGATGGATGATCCTTGGTTAACTATTCATAATAAAAATGAAGGTACGGTTGAATTTACTAATTTGTTATTTATTCCATCAACTAAGACTTTCGATTTATTTCACCCTGATCGTAAGAGGAGAGTGAAATTATACATCAAGAGAGTTTTTATTTCTGATGAGAATGTAGATTTAATACCTTCTTACCTAAGATTCCTAAGAGGGGTAGTAGATTCAGAGGATTTACCTCTTAATATTAGTCGTGAATCTTTGCAGCATAATAGTACTTTAGAGAAGATTAAGTCAGCAATAACCAAAAGAGTTTTAGGTGAACTCAAAAAGAAAAAAGATGAGTCTATAGAGGAATATAGCAATTTTTGGAGCAATTTTGGTGCTGCTTTAAAAGAAGGATTGTGTGAGGCAACTAGTGATCATGATAAATTGCTTGAGACCTGTATATTTAAAAGTAGTCTTTTAAGTAAAATGATTAGCCTTGACGATTATATTAGTAACTTTAAAGAAGGGCAGAATACTATATATTATCTTAGCGGCGATGATTCAGCAAAATTACTTTCTAGCCCTCAAATAGAAGGATTTTTAAGTAAAAATATAGATGTACTTCTGTTTACTGATACAGTTGATGATTTTTGGGTTAATGTTAATAGTAGCTATAAGGGTTATGCAATTAAATCCGTTACTAGGAGTGATATTGATTTAGAAAAATCTGAGCAAAAAACTGAAGAGACAAAAGAAGACAAGGACGAGTACGCTAAATTAACAGAATATTTTAAAGAAATATTAGGTAATTTAGTAAAAGATGTAAGGATTTCTAAAAAACTTACTCTAAGCCCTGCTTGTCTGGTAGTTGGTGATGGAGCTATGGATATTCGTATGGAAAGATTTTTAATTGAGCAAAAACAGTTAATGGCATCATCGGCTAAAATACTTGAGTTAAATCCTAAGCATAAAATTATTGATAAAATTAACGCTGGTATAATCTCAAATAGTAGAGACTATGCTAACGAGGAGTTGGTGAAATTAATGTATGATCAAGCATGTATTCTAGAAGGTGAGCCAGTCAATGATACTGGTGAATTTGCAAAAAGACTCAATGATATTGTACAAAAAGCTATATTATAAACCACCTGACGCACGGCATTTAAAAGTCATATAGAAAATAGCTTGGCGTCATTGCGAGAAGCTACTTTAGTAGCGACGAAGCAATCTAATGAATGTGGATTGCCACGACCACTACGTGGTCTCGCAACGACGTCTTGTACTTTTTTGGAATTTTTAAATTGTTATGGGGTTTATGCGTAAGGTAAGTTATAAACTATGCGTAGGCTTTTCTATTTTTAATAGTAATAATTTTGATTGTAATCTAGGTAATGAATATGTTAATATTAATTAAATTTTCCTGAAACCTTTTATTAGCAAAATATAATGAATAAATATTTGATACTATTAATATTATTAATAATGCCTCTTAATTCATTTGCCCAGAATCAAATAGCTAACCAGCTATCTAATTTTGTTGCACCAGTTACTTATTTTGTCGATCATGTCAAACAACTAGCTTTGCTTACAAACAACTTAACTAAATATCGACAAGCAAGTATTATAGGCACCAGCGGCATGGGAAAAACCCAACTTGCTAGAATGTATTGTTATGAAAATCAAAATAACTATAAACTTATTTGGTTTATTGACTGTAATTTAGATATTAATCAAGAACTACTAAAGCTAGCAAAAGCTATTAATAGTACGGCTAATAACTCTACTAAATCTAATCTAATATCAGAAGATGTAATATTAGTCCGGAAAGAACTAATGAATTATTTATCAAATCAAGATAAATGGTTATTGATATTTGATAATCTAAAGGTAGGTCAAAATAAGAAAGTTCAAGAGTTTGTTGAGTGGGAAAATAATGGACATGTTATATTTTGTTCCCAAGATAGTGAAATATTACCGAATATAGTCCAAATGACTGCCTTTACAAAAAGTGACGTTAGTATTTTGGTTAACAATATTTTAGAACATAACGATCCCCAATCAGCAGAATTTTTGAGCAAAGAATTTGCTGGTTATCCTATCATGATAGTACAAGGGGTACAATTATTAAATAATGTAAAAGGTTTAGATAAAGCCGAATATAAGAAAAAAATTCAACTATCAACAGATAGAATTAAATTGAACATTCTATTAACTATCAATGAATTAAAACCAAATGCTAGAAAATTATTAAATAAAATAGCTTTAATAAATAATCAAAGTTTTTCAAAAGACTTATTAAGTTTTATTACGGATGATAAGAGTACCATAAATGATGATATTTATCAATTGTCTAAATTTGCCTTAATATCTAATATTGATCCACAGGAAACTAACCCGATCTTTGAAATGCACGATGTTGTTGCTCAAAAAATAACTGAAATTAATGGTAATCAGAATAATAAAATTTATTTAGAGGATATCGTTACTAAATTAGTCGGATCTGTGCCAAAAAGGAACTCGGTAAAAGCTCAGCTTTTTAGAAAAGCGAGAACTATACTTGAAGATTTTGAAATTCTTACTAGGAATGCGGTAAAATATAATTCAAGTATATATAAACTTCTGCAATTGAATGCACAGCTAATGATGCAATATGTGAATTCTGTCGATTACCTTAATGTAGAAAAAGTAATGAATTGGTTCAATGAGAATGATCAAAATGGGGCTGGTAAATTTAATTTATGGTCGATGAATGATGATGAAAAATATGCATATGCATTGTGTTTACAAGTAATAGCATGGCAATATGCTGTTAATTGGTCTAATTATAGGGTAGCAATAAATTATTGTACAAGAGCAAAAGAAATATTAGACACTATAATATGAATCTTTATGGAGTTTATATTATTCTTTAGCAATGTATAATATCCCATTAGGACAGGTTGAAGAAGCAGAAAAAAACATTCAAATTATAGAACAAATGCTTAATCAAGGTTTAATGGATAAATATGATATATCTTATATACATAGCGTTAAAACAGAGTTATTATTGCTACAAGGGAAGTATAATGAAGCATTAGAGCAAAATAATAAAACTATAGAACTAGACACTAAAAGTGGATTAAGTCTTGAAGACCTATTTCTTATAGAGCTTTATGTACGAAAAGTAGAGATATTAAATCATCTTAAAGAATACCAAGAAGCATATACTCAAGTTAAACAACTATATGATTTGTGTCAATCCACCGAGAAAGATGTTCATGAAATATTAGGTCGTATTTATAGTCAAATGGCAAAAAGTGAATTATGGCTGGGTAAACTAGACCAAGCCTTAGAGCATGTTAACCAATCTATCTCCATATTTTTAGCTGATGAACGTAGGAATCCCAAAGATGCAGATTATTCAGAAGATCCAAATTTAGCTGCTAGTTATGTAATACAAGGTGATATTTTATTTACTCAAGATAAAATAAAAGAAGCAATAGAGTCCTATAATAAAGCTTATATAGCAGCTAACATATAGGTTCATACAATAATTTTAACGTTCTACAACTTGCCTCAAATAAGGAATCTCCCCTATC
>NZ_MWZE01000086.1 GCF_002259525.1 Rickettsia endosymbiont of Culicoides newsteadi
TGAGTAAAGAATAGTAACAATAAAGAGAACGAAAGTTAAAGAGTTAATGAATAAGTATTCTGAATAAAATCCGTAATTATGTCGAGGCTCTAGAAGCCGTGGGAATGAGAGGTAACTCAAGGATATTTATAAGAATGCAGAAACCATTATGGCACTCGATGCCGAATATATGACCGCTTCCTTTGTGGCTCTATTTTTTTATTTTCTTTCTTGACAAATTCACTCGTCCATATATGACAAATTAGATGTGGGAATAACAATTTATGATTGATTCTTAGCTAATTTTGAGGATAGTCTTCTTCATCCCATTGTTTTTTAACTTCAATATAGCAACAGATATAATCGATCTTTTGTTGCAAATCAGATTGTTGTTTAATTAGCATCTTCATATAACTTTCTTGCTTAAAATCACTGTTACCAACTGTCCATAGCAAAGATTGCACCATACCCGATAATGCAAAAAGTTTGCTCTTGATCTCTTTTAGTTCTGCTGCACATTGCTCATGATTATTATTACTCATATGATATACCTGCTAATTGATAATTTGTTCAAGCCCAACATCGTCTGATTATTTGTTGATAATTCTGCTGAATATAGTCAATTCAGGAGAATTGACTATATTTGTGAAAACCCAAAACTGAATTTACACTTATTTAATTTTAGTATTTATATATAACTAATTATTCGATCTTTACTATAAATAATTACAGTTATTACGCTATATATATGTAACTATATTATAGCAAGCAATTAATATCAATATATTTTTACTGAAAAAATTAAAATATTGCATATAATAAGTTATATTTATAAACTAAATTAGTTGTAATTACATGTCTTATAATGCATTACAAAAAAATCTTGAGAAATTAATTAAAGATCATAATTATCAAATAGCCGATTTAGAAAGAAAGGCGGGGCTTAGGAAAAATAATGTTTATAATATTATTAAGGGAATATCAAGAAAACCTTCTGCAGAATTGTTACAAGCTGTAGCTGATGTATTTGGCTTAACAGTAAAAGACCTTTTTACTATGCCAACGGAAAGTTATCCATTTCTAACCTCCGAAGACCTAGACTTACTTATTAAAGTTGCAGAACAAGTAATAATTGAAATTAAAGCTCAGCAACTAAGCGTTTCTTGTAATGATGCGACCTTAATAATTAACGAAGTGTTTAATTATTCTTCTGAATCTAAATTAACTCTCCCTGATGAAAAATTCATTAAATGGGTACTGAAACACAAATACAATCAACGTTGAGATGCAGGATAGCATATGGAATCCATCTTTAATATTTCAATACTTCTAGGATGAGTTGAACCAAATTTTTTCACATGTTGATCATGAAACTTAATATACCAGGCTTTTTCTGTTAAATGACAACTAGCTTTTGCTGCATTTAAATACATAATACTTATTTCATCAACATTCCCCATATTCTCTTGGTAGTTATTCCAATATAAGCTTTCTGCATCAGCATAAGATTTAACTGCTTGCTCATTTTGTCCAAGAGATGCTAAAGCATTTGCTTCAGCAACAAAGGCTTTGGCTAAATATATATCCGGTGATAGGACAATTTCTTTACTATTATTAAGTCTGGTTGGATCGTTAATAAAGATCATTTTTGCTTTTTTTGCATATTCTAAGGCTTTATTAGCATTGCCTAAACCTAGTTCTAATATGGATATTTGAGTAAATATCTTGCCAAAAACTACATGCTCTTCTTTTTTTAAATGTCCCGATATATCATATAATTTTTGGATTTGGCTATATGCTTTTTGATACTTACCTAAAGTATTAAATATACTAACTTTTATCATATAATGATCTACAAGAGCAAAATCATTTTGATTTAATCCACCCTTAATAAATGACTCTAAAGATTTATTAATGACTTTCAGTGCTTTATCATACTTACCCTGTGTCAATAATAATATCGATTCAGCGTAGTATGTTATAGCATAAATGTAATGCCTTTTATTTAAATCAGGTTCATTAATTGCTTGAAGCAAATCTTCTATTCTTTTGAGACTTTCTTCTGCACCCTTCGTATTCCCTAAATAAGCTTCTGATTCTGCTATATGAGATATAAGATTAAACTTAAAATCATTATAACCATCAAGACTAAATAATATCTTTTCAGCTCTTCTGTAGTAGTTAAGAGCTGTATTATACTGTGTTAGGTTTCCATAATACCACCCTATTACTTGTAAATAAGCTGCATATAAATATTTTTCATTATTATTTATTATCCATGATGTAAATTTTTTTTCTGGATCATTTCTATTGAACCAATTGACCAATTTTTTAGCATTATAGAAATCTAAGTGATTAACATATTGCATTAATAGCTGTAAATTCAAATCCAAAAGTTTGTATGTATTTATATTGTATTTTTGTGCATTTTCAGTAATTATTTCTAAGTTATCTCTGACAGTTTTTTTACTGAATAACATGTAAGAGTTGACTAGCTCCTGTGGTATAGAGTGTACTAATTTAATAACAATATCCTCTAAATAAGCCTTATTGTTCTTGTCCCCATTAATCTCTGCGATTTTCTGAGCAATCACGTCATGCATTTCAAAGATAGAATTAGTTTCATTGATATCAATATTAGATATCAAGGCAAATTTAGATAATTGATAAATATCATCATCAAGGCTGTTCTTATCATTAGTGATAATTCGTAGTAAATCTTTAGAAAAAGCCTGGTTATTAATTAAAGCTATCTTATTTAATAGCTCTCTAGCATTTGGTTTTAATTCTTTGATAGCTAAGGTAATGTTTAACTTAATTTTATCAGTAGACTTTCCTAGCCCTTTCTTATATTCCTTTTTATCTAAACCCGGTATTTGTTTTAACAATTGAGCCCCTTGTACTATCAATATAGGATAACCGGCAAATTCTTGGGCTAAGAACTCTGATAGTTTAACATCATTATTCTCTTTTTCTAAAATATTATTAGCAAGAGTTATCGCATCACTTTTTTCAAAGGCAGTCATTTTGACTATATTAGGTAATAATTCACTATCCTGCGAGCCAAAGAGAATATGACCATTATGTTCCCAGTTAACAAATTCTTGTACTTTTTCATTTTCTTTGATCTTTAAATTATCAAACACTAACAACCATTTATCTTTACTGGATAAATAAGACATCACCTCTTTCTTTGCGGATAATACATCTTCTGATATTAGGTTAGATTTACTAACTGCATTAATTGATTTTGCCAATTTTAAAAATTCTTCATTGATGTCTAAATTGCAATCAATAAACCAAATCACATTATAATTATTTTTATTCTCATAAGCATACATTCTAGCAAGCTGAGTTTTGCCCATACCACTAATACCAACAAGGCTTGCTTGTCTATATTTAACTAAATTACTCTTTACAAAAGTTAATTGCTTAATGTGATTAACAAAATAGTTGACTGGTATAACAAGATTAGATACTTGTATTTGAGCAAATGAATTATAAGGCATAGCTAGCAACATTATTATTAATAAGTATCTTTTCATCTTTTTTACCTCAATTTAAGTAACTCTTTATTTATTTGGTGTATATTTGGCAAAACTTATTACTTTGCCTTTCTCTTTATTGATAATTACAGTTCTACGTAATGTAATTGTTATTATATTTATTTTATTTTTACTGAATATTTTATAGTTCAACCCATGTTCTCTTAAAGATTGAAATATTTTATTACAACTTAGTAAAAATGGATCTATAATTTCTAAAAGCATACTGTTTGATAAATTTATCATCATTTGTTCAGTAAGTAAAAAACTATCATAAGAAATAATGATATTGTTTACATTAAACGTGACTATCAAAGTTTTAGGTAAACTACTTTGGTCTTCCATAAAATGGATTAAATTATACATTAAGCTAAAAATTATTTGATACAAGACATGTTGACCACAATCCACTATCAATTTATCAGTCTTATATTCATATTTTATTGCTATATCTAAAAAATGTTCAGCAAAATAGTTTTCCAAATAATTAATTAACTCTTTTATGTTAATCTCTGCTTGAGTATGATTAGTGAAACATATAGGAAATAAATAGTTACTGGGAGCTACTCTATCCATTTTAATTCTTTGGTTAGAATCCAATTCTAATTGTTGCCTTATATATTCCTCAGTGGCTTTTTTGATAAAAAAAGCATTTAAGTTTCTACTGGATTTTTTATGTAAAATTAAGGCATTATTCAATTTATTTGCTGCAAATAAATTATCTTCTAATTGTTCTATATTGTAAGTAAAACGTTGTTTTCTTTGCAGATATATGTAAAGAATTATCGAGCAGATAACAAAAGAAATTGCTATATTTAGATATAAACATTTGTATAGCTTGCTAACATTATTTAAATAATAATCAGAATTAGGTCTAATACCTAATTTAATCAAAAGATTTATATTATTAATTTTACAGTGTCTTTTCGTTAAATAATCATTGTTATCAATATTATTTGTTGCTATATCATTAGCATTAATTTCAATCTGATAAATAAGGTAAATTGGTAGTATTTTGCTAATTGTTTCTTTTAAATTTTGCAAATCAAAGACTAACATATCTTGGAAATTATTAACATAAAGAAAAGAATTATTAGAACCAATAGAATTAACTAATCCACTTTGGTTTAGTATTTGATTACTATCTTGGCTAGTAAATTTCTTAAGAATGAAAAAAGTTTTATCAAATACGCTTGAATTTAAAGCTGTTTCTATATCTGTTGCTAATAAAGTGATTATATTATGTTGAACCATTTCCAAAGCCAACTTATCTTGTTCTTTTTTGCTATATTGCAGACATTGATATATACTAATATTATAAACCATAAATATAACGATAGCGATAATATGTGGAGTTAATTTTTTACCAAGTAAACGTTGCATCTAATTTTGTAATATATACTTATAATTATAGTCAATTCAGGGGAATTGGGTAGCAGGAGCGATGAAGCTACGCCTATAAGTAATAGACGAGCGATGAGTGACAACGTCCTCAACTTCTCATCAATTGACTATACTTAACCATATGTTAAGATTATCTAAGGTTGCTCTCTTTGTCTAGACAAAAATTTAGATAATTTAAGATATAATACCAAATATATATTATAGACTGGTTTTTTTAATAGCAATATACCAGATAATATATAGTCATGTATGGACCTACCCGATAATGCAAGAAAAAAATAATATATAACAGCAAAAAAATCGAATGCAGTCATGTATCCGGCTTATAGTTAA
>NZ_MWZE01000087.1 GCF_002259525.1 Rickettsia endosymbiont of Culicoides newsteadi
ACCTGCTCTCTCATTAATTTTTTCTTTAATATTGTCTTACCATTTTTATCTACACCGTGAATTTGAAAAATTCTTTTTGCAATATCTATACCAATTGTGGTAACTTCCATATGGGCCTCCTTATTGTTGTTTAGGATTCATTTCCTATCCTAGAAGATTAGCATATGCTTCTCATTCTGTATATAGGGTAGGTCCATACCATTAATTCAGGAGAATTTGGTAGCTAGGAACGATGGAGCGACGCCTATAAGTAATAGGCGAGCGACGAGTGACGACGTCACCAACTTCTCATCAATTGACTATAAAGGGAAAGGCTGAAATTAAAGGTGATATACTTAACCCCATTGATGAAAGGTGGGAGGCTAATGATTATAGCAATCTTTGCGGTGTTGAATTATTAATATCTTAATTGTCGTATCTATTATTTGATAAATCACTCTATAATCACCAATCCTGAGGGAGCGACAACCTTTGAGGCTATGTTTTAAAGGTTTGCCAAATTTTATTGGATCAGATAATAGCTTTTTTTCAATGGTTATTTTTATTAAAGATTTTACTAGTGTAGGAAGCTTAGAGATATCTTTGTGTATAACTTGATCTGAATAAAGAAGATTATACATTATTTCCAACTGTCCATATGACTAATCCATTCCTTAGTATTATCTATTCGTTCATCTGCTAATTTAGCTAATATTTTGTCCTCTTGAAGTTCTAAACTAGTTATAATAAGATCCTTTGCTATTTTAGATAGGGATTCATTGTTGATTTTAGCAATATCAACAATTTCATTAAATATTTTCTCGTCTAAAGACACTAATAATCGTTTAGCTGCCATAAGATCGCTCCAATTGTATTTGTTATTCAATAGTATCACATCTGATACAGAATGTCAATAAGGGGAGTTGACATAGCAATTATACGTTAATATGAATTTACTATATTATACGATCAATATACTATATGATTATTAGTATCTGATTAGCTAACCAGAATAAGTTTTTGATACTACTCTAAGCCCCCCCCCCTAAACGTCATTGCGAGAAGCAGCTTTGATTCGTTGCTACTAGGAGGAATTATCAAAACCTTAACTGATCAGCTATATAAAACCATAATCTAGTTAATGATGATTTACCCTACCTTACTTATTCTTTTGTTTATCCTGTTTCTCTATTTTAAATTTAGAAAGACATTTTATATTACCTCAATAATCTATCCAATAATTGCTGGTATATTATTAATTAACAACCAAAATGAGGCGGTAATTAATCTGTATAATAATAGTTTTATTATTAATTTTAGTAATGAAAATAAATTAATAGCACTTGCTTTTATGGTGATAACGTTGGTGACTAACCTATATGCCATTAGCCAAAACAGAAAATTTGAGGTATTGATAGGTAGTTTATACTCAGCCTCTTCCTTGATCTGTTTATTTGCTGGGGATTTTATCTCGATGTTTGTTGCTCTAGAAATGATGATGATATGTGCCACTTTGTTAATTTTTTACGGTAATTGTAAAAATAGTATTAGGGCGGCAAGACAGTATTTCCTTACGCATCTTATAAGTGGTAGTCTTATCTTAATAGGGATTAGTTATATAATCACCAATAGTTCTAACATACAAATTATTTCTCTTAGCCAATTGATAGAGAACAGAGATGCTTCTTTTATCTTTTATGTTCTAATACTTAGTGGTTGCTTAATTAATGTAGCGAGCATACCTTTTTCCGGATGGATTGTTAATTGTTATCCATTTGCCTCAACTTCAGGGATGATATATTTAACCAGCTTTACTAGTAAAATATCGATCATTATACTTCTTAAATTATTTAGTGGTTTAGAAATACTTAAATTCTTTGGATTATTAATGATTATATATGGTGGGGTTTATGCTTGTATAGAAGATAACATCAAAAGATTAGTCTGTTATCTTACTGTTTCTCAGCTTGGATTTATGGTGATTGCCATTGGCACAAAATCTCAACAAGCAAATTTAGGAATCATAGTTTTTCTTTTTGTCCATATATTGTATAAAGCTTTATTTGGTCTATATGTTGCTATATTAATAGATAAAGGTAATGTAGAAAATTGCTCTGAGATAAAAGGGCTTTACTCATGGAGAAACCCTTTATTGCTTGGTAGTTTAATAATTAGTGTATTATTCATTATAGCCTTACCTCCTCTTGCTAGTTTTGTTAGCAAAATTATTGTGACCAATGTTTTGAATCAGGATATTAATTATTATGCTATTTTCCTGTTAAAAATTATAACATGTGCGGCTTTATTTTCTACGGTTAAATACAAATATCTAATTAATGATTTTTATCCTATAGTGAATATTTTGAGCAAAGTCAGCTTATTGGTCATGCTATCATTTGTATTGGCAACTAATTTCTTTTTAGAGCAAGGCTTAAAATTAGTATGGTCATCTTATCCTGTTGAAACACTTGATATAAATTGGTTGGATATAGTAAAGCAAATAGTAATAATAATAATAGGTATATTGCTTAGTGTGGTTTTTAGTAAAAAGATTTCTAGACGTTCAACTGCTAACATAAATTTAGATTTATTTCAGTTTGTTGAAAATAATTTTCGTCGTATTTATTACAAATATCACTTAGTGGGACACGATTTTAATGATAGACTAGGGGCGGAATACCCTGTTTTGAAAAGAGTAGAAAAAAATGCTTTACGTAAGATAAAATCTTTGCATAATCAATCAACAAGTCTATTAGTCGTAATTATATCGTTAATTACTTTTATAATAATAAGCACTAAATGAGGGCAAAATGCAGCCACCTATAGCCGATAAGATCGATTACAGTTTTACATTGCACGGTAAAAAATTTACAGATCAATATAACTGGCTTAGAGATATCGAATGGCCTAATGTTAGCGATAAAAAAATCATAGAATATTTACAGGCAGAAAATAAATATTCCGAGCAATTTTTTGAGCCATTACAAAAAGAAAAAGATAAAATATTTGAGGAGTTAAAGGGCAGAATTAAACTTGCTGATCAGTCAACTTACGTAAAAAAAGATAATTACTATTATTATACCAGAACTGAAGAAAATGCTGAATATCCTATATATTGCCGAAAAATTGGGTCAATAGACGCTCCGGAAGAAATTATATTAGATATCAATGTTATTGCTAAAGATAATAAATTTACTGATCTAGGTCTAGTATCAATCTCTCCCGATCATATGCTACTAGCTTATAGTGTTGATTTTACCGGGGATGAAAAATATACAATTAAAGTCTATAATTTAAAGACCAAAGAATATTTACCAGATGAAATACATAATGTGAGTCGCACTATAATTTGGCATGAATATCTGAAAGGGTTCTTTTATATGCCGATTAATGAGAATTTTCGTCATGATAAATTAATGATTCACTTCATAGATCATGCAATTTCCGATGATAAGTTAGTACATCATATAACAGATCCATTATATCAGTTGAACGTTAGTAAGTCATCCAGTCGACAATATATTTTCGTTGATGTATCTGGTCATGATGCAAATGAAACATATGTTCTAGCAATGTGGGATCATAGCTTTGAGCCTAAGCTTCTTAGACCTCTAAAGGGAGGAGTTTTTTATGATGTTGAGCATAATGGTGATAATTTTTATATTAATACCAATGAAGGGGCAAAAAACTTTCGCATAGTGTTAGTAAATGTGCGTAATTTTCAAAATGATTTATGGGAAAATAATTATATACCAGAAGACCCAACTAAATATTTAGCTAGTTTTAATATTACTAACAATTATTTAATAGTTAATTATCGTGATCAAGGATTACCAGTTATTAAAATAAAGCATCTTAAAGAGCAGAATGAAAAAATTATTCATTTCCCGGATGCTGCTTTTACTGCTTCAGCCTTATCTACTAATTTTGATGAAGATGATATTCGAGTAAATTATTCTTCGCTTGCTAGACCGAATACCACTTATAGTTATGATTTTAACAGTGAGCAACTATCAATATTGAAAGTACAGGAAATACCAAGTGGCTTTAATCCTGAAGAATATATGGTGGAAAGAATATTTGCTGATAATGATGGGGTTAAAGTACCAATTACCTTATTATATAAAAAATCATTGTTTAACAAGGATGGGAAGAATCCTTTATATTTATATGGTTATGGTTCATATGGTATCAGCATACCAGTATCCTTTAGGAATACCGCTATTTCTCTTGTAGATCGTGGGTTTGTTTATGCTCTTGCTCATATTAGAGGTGGAGACGATCTTGGGCATGATTGGTATCAAGCTGCTAAATTCCTCAATAAAAAAAGAACTTTTGATGACTTTATTGTTTCTGCTAAACAGTTAATTAAAGAAAAATATACTAGCAAGGGTAATATAGTAATTTGTGGGGGAAGTGCAGGGGGGATGTTAATTGGAGCGGTCATTAATGAACAACCAGAATTATTTAAAGCAGCCCTTGCCCATGTGCCTTTTGTTGACGTATTAAATACTATGCTCGATGAAGAACTGCCATTAACCCCTAGTGAATTTAAGGAGTGGGGCAATCCTAAAGAGCTAGATTATTTTAACTATATTAAGTCTTATTCTCCGTATGATAATATAAAAGCTCAAAACTACCCGAGTCTATTTATCACGGCTGGAATTTCTGACCCTAGAGTTGGGTATTGGGAAGCAGCTAAATGGGCAGCAAAGATTCGAGCAACAAAAACAGATAATAACATATTATTGCTAAAAACTAATATGGATTCAGGGCATAAAGGTTCTTCTGGTCGTTTCGATTATCTAAAAGAAGCAGCCGATGAGATAATATTTATATTTAGGGCTTTTGGTATAGTCAATTGATGATAAGTTGATTATATTTAAACTTGTCATTCCCGCATAGGCGGGAATCTAGACCCCTGCTTACGCAGGGGTGACACTAAGTTATAAATTGTCATATATGGACGAGTGAATTTGTCAAGAAAGAAAATAAAAAAATAGAGCCACAAAGGAAGCGGTCATATATTCGGCATCGAGTGCCATAATGGTTTCTGCATTCTTATAAATATCCTTGAGTGACCTCTCATTCCCACGGCTTCTAGAGCCTCGACATAATTACGGATTTTATTCAGAATACTTATTCATTAACTCTTTAACTTTCGTTCTCTTTATTGTTACTATTCTTTACTCA
>NZ_MWZE01000088.1 GCF_002259525.1 Rickettsia endosymbiont of Culicoides newsteadi
TCTTTGAGTTTATCTCATATTTTGATGCTATCACTGATAATGGACTCTCTTCTTTCAGCACTTCTAATACTATCCTAGTTTTTTCTTCAGCACTAAAAACTCTTGCTTTTTCTTTTGTCATTTTTTCTCCTAATTTTTTCTTATTATTTTATCTTAATTAGGAAACTTTTAACTCTATTTTTTTTTGTCCATTTTCTTCAGTCCATTATAATATACTAAAACTAAAGGTGCTTTTACAAGTGAAAATGCCTTGTTCAAATTGGTTTTTTGTGCTATAAAACAGATTACAGCAAAGTGGAATATGCCAATCCCAGATTGGGCGGTAACCGTTTCCCAGCTAGATATTTTCTTCCCTGATAGGTTGAATTTTAGACTATGATATTCTATACTGACACAGCTCAGCGAACGTTCTCATTTTATCTTACATTTCTGTTGTAACAAGGTCTATAAATCACACAAATTATATCTTTGTTAACAGTAGCAAATTGTTTGAAATTATTGCTATGTTCTTTAATTACTTAATTTAATGTGTTTCACTATATATCTTATAACCAAAGTGTGAGGTACTTATGTATGTTTATTACGTATTTTTATATATAATCTATTTTGAAATTTACACACTTTTCCCACTGGATTTATGGTAGAATCATAATAGTCTAATAAAAGTATCTAAAAATACTGAAGCAAATGCTTGTACCAATTCATCATCAAACCAATAATATTTACAACTAGCAAAGCTTAAAAGTATCTGAGAACAGTTATGTTGCTAATTAGATAGTGATTTGGTATTACTTGTTTTTCGATCATTATGAAACAATTAAATTATTTAACCAACTAAAAAATTTGCACCTATTATGAAGTGGATTTTAGAAATGAAACAAGTGATTTATGTTAGATTGGTTTTCTCTAAATATATTTCTACAATTTTATGCCTTTTTTGTGCTAGGAGCCTGTTGGAGAATAGAGAATTTAGCGTAATTAATGATCAATTTAATAAAACAAGCCATAGGAGGATACGGTAAATTTTCTTATTTTTTAAGATATTTTCTATTTTCCGACAGATTCTTAGGCTCATAGTTACTTAAACTTAAATTATGAACTATCAAGATATTATTGCAGCATTAAGAAATGACCCTAATTTTGATGAAGTCAAAGTTAAGGAGGCACTTAATTTTGCCATAAAGCATTACAGAGATAATAATCACCAATTCATAGAAATAGCAAAAACCATTACCTCAGTATATCCTGATACCAGTTCTACTATTGCAGCATTACTGTTCTTTAGTTTTGCAAAAGCTAACTTAAAGGCATCTAAAATTCAACATTTTAATACTGAAATATCTAAGATATTTAATGCATTAACTAAGCTTTTTCAAATTCACAACACATATCGCCATAATACAATACAGGAGACTATCAAGTTATTATTATCATTAGAACCTAATATAGGAATAAGGATATTATTAATCAGATTTGTATATTTACTGAATCAAATAATATTTGACTCAAAAGTATCAGATATTGAATATTATTTAATTAGCAATGAAATAAGTAAGATATATGTACCATTATTTCAAGAAGTAACAATAGAGAACATTAAAACTGCATTACAAGATGATTGTTTAACAATATTACAGCCACAGTTACAAGAATTGATAGTCACTAGTTTAACAGAACAATATCCCAATCAACAACAGTTAGTTATTAGCACTATTAATACATTGCATGATATTTTATCTGTTGTAGACATAGCATATACCATATCTGGGAGAGTTAAATCTTGTTATTCTATTGCTAAGAAGATGGTACAGAAGTCTAGTAAAGTAACAGAATTATTTGACATTATTGGTATTAGAGTAATAGTAGAGGAAGAAGGTCAATGTTATAAAATATTGGATACTATTTATAATAATTATAAACATATTCCAAAACGATGTAAGGATTTTATTAAGTTTCCTAAGAAAAGTGGTTATCAATCATTACATACGGTAATAGTTAAAGATTCCCAGAAGATAGAAGTACAAATACGTACTAAAAGGATGCATCACATTGCACTATTTGGTAGTGCATCACATTTGCAATATAAAATGCCATCAATAAGAACTAACGCTACTCTACATAGTGTTTATGATCTATTAAATAAATATTTATTAGATATATTAAACCCGTTTACTATCAACATCAGACAGAATAATGTTAGAATAGCTAATGAGTCAGTTGCTCTAAGATCAGAGGTGACATGGTTAATAACACAAGATATTGAGGTATCACAGTTGCATTACCGATTTTCCTACCAAGAACATGCTGCATATTATGTTGCTGAAGTTATAATAGTTAATACCATTGAAGTAAATCAATTATCTCGACAGTTAGTTAATATTGATGACAGGATAGATATAGATGCTGTTAGGACGTCACAAATTCAAGAACAATATTTAGCAAATATACGAACTAACTATCAAGCTCATAATCAACAATATGCTGAAATCTTACTTACCGATCTACCACTTGATAATATTATGGATAATAATTATAGGGTTAATCAGAGTGTCCAAAACGCTAAGAAATCAAATACCTTAGAGGTAATAAAGAATAATGCAACAATAATACCAGACCCATCAATAGAACTATTAGAAAAGCTATTGCCCCCAGAGCCATCTCAAGAGACAGTAACAGTAACCACCCACTATCAAGATATTGACTGGTATTCAGAGTTAATATCATTAGAATCTAAGACAAGCTGTATAAATGCACAGAATGATTGCAGCGTGCCAATAAGCATTGAAGAGTTTTTGCAAATTACTTCTGCTAGGGAGTTGGCAGGAGATACGGAACGTAAAATTACAACATACATAGATGTAGCTGAGGATTTATGCTCCGACTCAAAGACAAAATTGTCAGCAGCAATAGATTTACCAAAGATATCTATTAGACTTCCTGCAAAAGTTGCTTATGTGCAAGGATTTGAAAGAGACTATTCACCTCAAACCGCAGTGTACTCTAGTGTATGTAAGGATCCGAGTACCCCATTATTGTCCAAATTACCAGCAGAACTAGAGTCTTGCAGGGATTATATTAAATCAGATAACACGTCGAACTACATCAACACAGCTGTATTGTTTGGCGACCAAAATATTCATGATCTTAATAAAGACTCATGGAGCATTCCAATTAAAACAGTTGCCTCTGTACTACAAAAAGCTCCCATTACTATTGATCTTCGAGACGAGAAAATAAAGGATTTAGACATTGAAACACTTATTTCTCTACTAAAAGATATTAATATTACACACCTTAATCTTGGATATAACGACATATATGACGAAGAATTTGAGATGCTTGCTTCTATATTCAAAGATACTAATATTACACACCTTAACCTTGAACGTAACTATATACGGGGTACAAAGATTGAGATATTTTCTAAACTTAGAGACACTAAAATTACGCACCTTAATCTACAAGGCAACCAAATAGCAGAAGATTGTGCTAAAACACTTATTTCCATATTAAAAGATACTCAAATTATAGATCTTAATCTATCATGTAATGATATAGGAGATACTAGTATCCCAAGTATTGAAAATGATACACTTACTTTACCACAAGATACTAAAATTAAATATCTTGATCTTGGATATAACTATATGGGTGATGAAGAAATTAAGACGCTCGCCTCTATACTAAAAAACACTCAAATTATAGATCTTAATCTTGCAAACAACCATATAGGAGATTCAGGAGCGATAGAACTTGCTTCTGTATTAAAAGACACTAAAATTACAAAGCTTAATCTTGCAAACAACTATATAAGAAATTTAGGAGCGATAGAGTTAGCTTCTATATTAAAAGATACTAAAATTACAGAGCTTATTCTTGACGATAACCTTATAAATGATACAGGAATTAAGAAACTTATTTCTATACAAAAAAATACTAAAATTATCATTACTTTTAAAGAACAGAAGAAAGAGACATATGATAGTGGATATAGTACGTATGAAGAGGATATAGAGGATGAAATGACATATAATCTTCAAAACTTGGAAATAAAAGGTTCAGATATAGAGACACTTGTTCCTATACTAAAAGATAGTATTAGTACCCATATAGATATGAAACACAACTACATCAATGCATTCGTCGAACAGAAGCTTCATTCTGTTGAAGAATGTGAGTCTAGATTAAAAAGTACTAGAATTAGAATTAAATATCTTGATCTAGAAAATAATGCAGGAGATAGTTTTGATATTAGAGGTCTTACTTCTATACTCAAGTATATTGAAGTTGAACATCTTAATCTAGCATGCAACCTTATAGGAAATGACAATGGTATGATTCAACTTGCTAATATATTAAAGGATACTGAGGTTAAACATCTTGATCTTCAAAACAATTGCATAGATGATTTAGATATTGAGGCACTTGTTACTATATTACCAAAAACTAATATTACACACTTAAATCTTAATGATAATGAAATAACAACTAAAGGAGCAAAAAGACTTATTAATACATTAAATAATACTAGGCTTACAAAGCTTGAGCTTAAGCATAACTATATAGAAGATAAAGATATAGTGACTGATCAAAAGTCAATAGATTGTCAAATTGATTTTGATGATCAAAAGACTATTTATCCTGTGGATTTTTATCCTGGGAATTTTCCTAAACTACAAAATATTACATATCCGTTGCAAGACAGAATAAAAGATAACAGCTCCCCTGTATCTCAAGTAGTGGATAAAATTTGCTATTCACCGAATTATGATTATCAAAAAAGGTTAGTGGATGAAAAGAGTGAATTATTAGGAGAGGCTTTGTTGCATGAATCGGAATTTGGAGTAAATCGAGTTTTTGAATAAATAAAAAAAGCAGTGGAAATAGTAAAGTTAAGGAGTTAAGATATCCTCTTTTTTTAAGGTAAATATGCCGAACAAACACCAAGATCCTTATCGTCATAAATTTGCCCGAGCTAAATACAAAAGGTTCTGTCGCATCTATAATTGAAGATCTGCTTGAAGCAACAAAACTGAGATTTTGGACGTTATGCAGCCATTAACATTTTAAAATTTTCGAAAGTAGAAAGATTGTCATT
>NZ_MWZE01000089.1 GCF_002259525.1 Rickettsia endosymbiont of Culicoides newsteadi
GATAGGGGAGATTCCTTATTTGAGGCAAGTTGTAGAACGTTAAAATTATTGTATGAACCTATATGTTAGCTGCTATAACTATCATTTCAGTTTTAAATAATGTGGGAATTTCTTGGGCTGTGTACTGGGCAACCATGTATGATACTTCTATTGGATGAGAATAATAGGGGTCACCAGATTGTCGCATTTGACTACCATGATATTTCTTAGCGTAATAGATAGCTTTAGTAATTTCGTCGATATCTACTGGATCATTTACTTTTTCATTTAGTAAAATCAATTTATTAAGTAGCTTAGTAGAATATTTACAAGATTCGAACTTTACCCGCCAATTGTCAATATCTTCCATAAAAGTACCTCTCTAATTAATTTAATTGTACATTAAATTAATATTGCCAATAATTTTGTTATATTTTTTAAAAATTCCTCAATTATCTTTAGGTTATGCAAGAGGTCTAATAACTAAAGTAATTCTACAATTTGCTCAAATTGTAATAAATATTCTTGTTCTTTATCAAGATCTTTTAATTTAAGGCTATTACTCATTTGTTCATCATCACCAACAAAAATAACATATTTAGCTTTCTGTAGATTAGCCCGAATCATTCTCTTGGCTATTTTGCCTTTGGCGTCTAAGGTAACAGAAATATTTTTTTGGCGTAATTGATTGGCTAAGATTAAACAATATTCTAAATTATTGTCACTAATAGGAAAGATAAATACTGGTCTGGCTTTAGGTATGTTGTATTCTCTCATTAAAGCAAGCCTTTCGATTCCAGCAGCAAAGCCAATGGCTTTTGTCTCTGACCCGCCCATAATTTTGCTCAACCCATCATATCTTCCACCAGCAAGAATTGTCGACTGACTGCCAAGTTTGCTAGTAGTAAACTCAAAAGTTGTATGGCAATAATAATCAAGCCCCCTTACTAGCCTTGGGTTAATGATATATTTTACATTCAGTAAATCTAAGTATCTTAACACATCGTCAAAATATCTTGCAGTATCACTATTATAGTATTGAGACATTAACGGGCTATTCGCAACTATTTTTCTATCATTTTCATCTTTTGAATCTAAGATCCGCATCGGATTTTTGACGAGTCGCTTTTGGCTATCTTCTGATAATTCTGACTTATAATCATTGAAATACTCTACCAGCTTTTGTTGGTAGATGGTACGAGTTGCAGCACAACCAATTGAGTTTATTTCTAAAGTTGTATCTTTATCTATTTCTAAAGCCTGAAGAATATCTAAGGCAAGCCTAATTGTTTCAGCATCGTTACTCGATCCTTCTTCTCCACCAATATACTCAAAATTTATTTGATGAAATTGCCTTTGTCTACCAGCCTGTGGTCGGTCATAACGAAATACTGGACCGCTTGAAAAGAACTTAATAGGTAATGTTTGTTGCAGGTTATTAGAGATAAAAGCCCTAATAATACCGGCTGTAAACTCAGGTCTAAGAGAAATATTATTATCACTCTTATCAAGGAAATTGTACATTTCCTTGCTTATTACATCAGAAGTCTCTCCAAGTGTACGGTCAAAAACTTTAGTATATTCAATTATCGGCGTACTCATGGCTTGATAACCATAAAGTTCACCAATATGTTTTGCTGTGTTAATTATATAATTGTGAATTATATAATCCGCAGGCAGTAGGTCTTTAGTACCACGTAATGGTTGTAGTGCATTACTCATACAAATTAAACTTGTCGTTTCATAAAGAACAATCTAAGAATATACAGAACAAACATTAGTGCCAACCAATATATTAATAATTGCCCTGCAATCATCAAATTAAAGTTACTATCAAATATTTGTATAAATAGTAAATATAGGCAAGCTATTAAAACAAATGGTATAATGATACATGCAGCAGGACATTTAAATGGTCTTGGAACATTTGGCATTTTTATTCTAAACAATATGACTATTATAGCAACCACTGTATAATCTATTAATGATCCCATAGATGATAACTGAACAAGAATTTCAGTTGGGCAAAATCCTCCTAATAATGCAGCAAGTGCAGAAAATATTAAGATAGTAATATAAGGACTATCATATTTTGTATGAAGTTTTGCAAAACTTTTCGGCAATAACCCATCTCGAGCAATTACATAAAAAATACGGGATGTAGCGTAAATATTCATCATTAGTACCGTAGTCATACCACATACTGCTCCAGTAGCAACTATGGCAGACCCAACATTACTATTGTTCAAGCTAAGAGCATAGGCAAGTGGTTGGTCATTATTGAGTTGATCAAAAGGGGCTATACCAGTGACTAGCCCAGCTATTATAACATATACTATCGTTGCAATTACTAGTGATCCAATAATACCAATCATTAAATCTCGGTTAGGATTTTTGCATTCTTCAGCTGTAGTGGCTATTGTCCCAAAACCGGTCATAGCAAAAAATAGGATAGATGCTCCAACTAACATATTATTGAAGCCAAAAGGTAAAAAGTTTTGCCAATTTGTTGCATCAAAATACGGTGTGGCAAACACAATAAAAGCAAATATAGCTGCCATTTTTATAAATACTAAAATGGCATTTAGTTTTTTACTATCTTTCGTTCCTAAGTACAAAATAAAAGAGACAAACACTACAATAAGAAAAGCTGGTAAATTTATTATTCCACCATTGCTAGGCACGGTAGTTAAAGCTTTAGGCAAACCTATTCCACCAGCTGACAATATTGCCTGAACATATCCAGACCAAGAAGCTGCAACAGTTCCAGCAGCAAAACCAAGTTCTAATATGATAACACTACCCATTAACCAAGCAAATACCTCACCAAATGCTACATAAGAGTAAGTATAAATACTGCCAGAAGTCGGTAACATGGTAGCAAGCTCTGTATAGGCAAGAGCAACAAAAATACATGTTCCACCAGCAATAGCATATGATAGCATAACTGCAGGACCAGAATATTTAGCCGCAACTAGACCGGTTATTACAAATACACCCGTACCTATTATAGCCCCAAGACCCAATAATATTAAATCAAATGCTCCTAAGGTTTTAGCGAGACCACTAGTCTTCCCTAGCTCTTTTATTGATTCAAAACTTTTTCTTGTTAAAAAACTCATTAATCTCTCCAATTTTAATAATAGAAAATACTCTTGTCATTCCCGCTTAGGCTGGAATCTAACCCACTACCTACGCAGGGGTGACATAAAATTTGGATTGCTTCGCCCACTAAAGTGGCTCCTCGCAATGACGTTGACGATAAATACTAATCGGGATACTATAAAAGTATTTATGCAATTTCTCTAGTAATCCATCCTCCACCAAGAACTCGAGCATTATCATATATGACACAAGCCTGACCAGGAGTTACAGCTTTCTCTGCAGACATTAACTTTACCCTAATTTCTGTATTACTTATCCTACTAATCTTGGCAAAGGTAGCAGGACGAGTCGAACGAATCTTAACTTGCACCTCAACTTCCTCTTGGACAACCATTTCTTTACCAAGCCAGTTAACATTCTTAATAGTAAATTCGGTAGAATCTAATGCCGAATCTGGACCAACATAGACAATTTTTGTATTAGGGTCAATTCTTACTACATAAAGTGGCTCATGAAAAGCTATGCCAAGTCCACGACGTTGACCTATAGTATAGTTGATAATACCATTATGTGTCCCGAGTTCAAAGCCGTCTACATGGATTATTTTACCTTTTTCATTAACATCGGTTCGGATATTACTAATTACCTTCCTATAATCACCATCTGGTACAAAACAAATATCTTGGCTATCAGGCTTATCTGCAACGCCTAAGTTAAATCTAGTAGCAATATTCCTTGTTTGCTCTTTGCTTAATTCTCCCAAAGGAAAAGATAGATAATTTAGTTGTTCTAAAGTAGTTGCAAACAAAAAATAACTTTGGTCTTTGGCAATATCAATACCAGTATGTAATTCTGCTCCATCTATACCTTCGACTTTCCGAACATAATGACCAGTAGCAAGACAGTCGGCTCCTAAATCTTTTGCTACTTTTAGTAAGTCCTTAAATTTAACTGACTGGTTACATTGTACACATGGCGAAGGTGTTTCGCCTCTAATATAACTATCGGCAAAGTTATAAATTACTGATTCTTTAAATTTAGACTCGTAATCCAATACATAATGCGGAATATTTAGCATATCCGCCACCATTTTTGCGTCATAAATGTCTTGCCCAGCACAACAAGCATTCTTTTTCTTGGTGGCTATGCCGTGATCGTATAATTGTAGTGTTATACCAATGACTTTATGTCCTTGTTCACAAAGCATAGCAGCCACTACTGAGCTATCAACCCCACCAGACATTGCAACTACTATTGTAGATGGATTACTTATTCTATTATTCATTGCATTTATAGTAAATTTATGTTATAGTAAATACATCTTGCCAACTCGATAAACGAAGCAACACATTATAATAACTTTATAGATAAATTACAATAGGATTTATAATTTATCCCGATTTTTAATCATCCATTATTTTTAATATCAAAAATTACTCCTATATTAACCTGGCATTTTATTAGTAAGTTAGGTTATATCCATAAAATATAGCAGATTTTTATGTTACACTAATAGCTGTTTACATTATTTTTGCAAGATTGCTTATTTTTTTCATTTGCTTCAATACTCAACATATTTAAAATATGTTTAACTAACATAATTCTTGACTTATTATGTTTAATTAATGGCTTTATAATAGGATTGAGTAATTTAGAATGTCGCATTAGATAAGGATCGTACTCAAAATGCACCCCACTTAAAATAGCCCTACCACTACCGAATTTACAAATTATAATAGCTGCCTTACAATCTTCATAATTAGCAATAATTTTTGTATTAGCTACATTTTGGGCATCTAAAAAATAGCCTCCTCCATTATAAAAAACCATAGAATCTTCAGGAAGATTAGGAGTATTTAAGATTATCCTAGCGGCTCTTGCTCCTTTATTTGAATTATAGTATAGCACTTAACATAGAGGTTAATATAAGTTATAATGATAGATAATGAATAAATTTAATAATAGCAATATGGCGA
>NZ_MWZE01000009.1:0-9797 GCF_002259525.1 Rickettsia endosymbiont of Culicoides newsteadi
ATAGTGACAATAATAATTTCATGGGAATTATATCTCTAAATTGCTAAATTTTTGTCTAGACAAAGGAGACCACCATATAGTTCTCGCCATACCGTCATTGCGAGAAGCCACTTTAGTGCCATTGAAGGCAATCCAATCCTAGACTGTCTTAATGGTTGTCAGCCTATTTAACATGTCCTACAGGTCGTTTAGGGGGAGGAGGCGGTGTAGGAGGGAGCTTATTGGCTCCTGTAACATTCTCGGGTTTAGGGATAGTGGCTGCAATAGCTTTTACTTCTGCCTGAAGCTCTTTAGGGAGCTCTTCTTTTTTTGCTGCCACTTCAACAACAGGCTTAGCTGATAAGTCAAGCTTCTTGGCCTCATATTTCTCTTTAAGTTCCTCTAGCTTTTCAACGAGTTTTGTTTGTTTCTTTTCCTGATCAACTTCTTCCCATCCCTCAAAATCTTGCTCCCTGAAATCTTTCCCAATAAATTCAATTAGCTCTTCTTTGGTCTCAATATTTTTAGTCTCCGAAAGTTCAGCATGAAGTGTCTTAATAAGAGCAGATTGATCGATATCTTTATTATTAATAAACTCCACAAGGTCAGCATGTGGGGGTTCATCATCGTCATCATCGTGTATTGCCTTTCCTCTAGTAAGTATTGCGTTTCTCAGAGCTGTAGCAATAGAAGGTTCCTCTCCTGCTTTAGTTCCACCCTTATCACCGTCTTTTTCTACTCCTACTTTTTTTACTCTTGCTTCTTCTATTCTGTCTCTTTCTTCTTTTGTCTTTAGTTTGAAGCCGCCATCCTTGCCAGCTTTAATTTCAGCGAACATATCATCTTGAGAGGGGTTTTTATCCACGATTTCTACTTTTTTTAGAGTAATCCCTGTTGCAATTTCATCTAATAGCTGTCCATGAGCATTCTCCTGCCTTTCTATTGGGTTTGCTGCTGCCGGGTTGTTAGTTTGACCAGGTGGCGGCGGTGGTGGAGGAGGTGGTGGTATCGGTTGATCAAACCCTCCTGGTAGAGGCGGCGGAGCTGGTTGGGCTGCTGTCGGTGGCAATGGTGGTGGCGGTGGTATTATTTGGGGTTCTTGATGGGCCCCTTGTTGTAAGCCTGGTACATGTAGTGGTGGTGATGGCGGCGGTGCTGGAGGTGGAGGTATTTCCGTTGCAATATTTGGTTGTGGGTCAGCTAGATTCTGCAACGACGTAGTACGTACAGGTGGAGGTGGAGCATGCCGTTTTGTTGACGATGGCATAGATGCTCGTCTAGCATGTTCTTCTGGTTGTGGCGCATTTATATCCGGCAACGAAGTAGTATGTGTAGAAGGTGGCGGTGGAGCTGGACGTGTTGGTCGTGGTATAGAGCCGGCTGCTTGCTGAGAACCTATACTCCCAGGAGGTAGAGGTGGTGCTGGTGGTATTGTGTTTTGTTGCTGAACAGCTTGGTTTGGTAATGAAGCGTTAGCTAAAGGAGGTGGTGGCGGGGCTTGACGTAGTGGCGCCGTCTGTAGATTAGGCATTGATGAGTGCAAGGTTTGCGACTGAGTCTGCTCTTGACCAATCGTAGTTAGTAATGGTTCTGAAATAGAAACTGCTCTGGAAAAAGCTAAATCAATTTTACTACTTAAAGCTTTCACTGCATCGGACTGCTCGTTTGATAACTTTCTTTCTGTCAACTTCTCTAATTCTTTATGCAACTTATCTTTTCTAGCTAGTTTTGAACTCTCTATGTTCTTACCAGTGAATTTTAAAGCATTATCAATATGACGTAACGTTTCATTGTTTTTGGTTACGGTTTTTTCTAGAATTTTTTCCGGAGTACTTACAAAAATATGCTTGATTTTTGTTACAATTTGTTTAAGACCATCTAACCAAGTTGATGGTAATTCTTGTTGCAATTTTGCTAATTGTTGTTTTATAGCAATCAGCTCTTGCACTTTATCATTAGCATTTACCAGTTTGGTGGTGTCTTTTTGTATTTGGGTTAGTTGTGTTCTTTCGTGCATTAATGCTACAGCTTCATTAGCATTATAAATTTTTGGTACAATTTCCCTAAAATTTTCTTGGGATACAGCTAAGTTGTTCAACTGTTCTTGTAACTCTGCTGCTGTTTCTTTTTGTTTATCCGATAACTCTTTTTGCAAAATCTTATCCAACCCTTTCTGTAATTCTTTATCGATGATTACTTGTAACGATGAAGATTTTTTTCCTATTTTTTTTAATGTATCGTCAACATCTGTAAGTATCTCTCTGTTAATTTCTCTTTTCTCTGCAGATATCTGCTCATCATTTTTTATAAAAAGATATTTTATCTGTGGAATAATTTGCACAAGTCTTTTAAACCAAGGTAAAGATGGTGCTTCTTTTTTTAGCTTTTCCACTTCTTGTTTTAACTGTATACTGTCCTCCAGTTGTTTATTAGCCTCTAGGAGTCCACCTATAACATTCTGCATCTTTGTTAATGCATCGGTTTCTTTTAATAATACAGCTTCTATTTCTTGTTGACCTTGATCTTGATTTGGATATTTTGACATGCAAATACTCCCTATATAACTTTACTATGAACGTCTATAGTAACCAATTGACAAACAACTTGTCAAATTAATACTTGAATTTTTTAGCATTTAGTACTATCATTACCTAATATTATTAAAATCTCTTGGGAGAAAAAGATGAGTGAACTATTAGAACTTGCAGCGGAAATGCGGGAGAAATTTGGGACAGGAGCTGCAAGAGACCTACGCAGAAGAGGTATGGTTCCTGCTGTGGTTTATGGAGCAAATAAACAGCCACTTGCTGTTTCTATTGAAGAAAAAGAAATAACTAAGCACTATAGAAAGCCTGGTTTTATATCATCCATTGTTCAAATTAAAGTGGGGAACAAAACCCATAAAGTATTACCAAAAGCTGTAGAATTGCATCCGATTACTGACATAGTTAGGCATGTTGATTTTGTCCATTTAGAAGAAAAAACCCAAACAATGGAAGTTCCAGTAGTTTACGAAGGTAAAGAAAGAGCTTTAGGAGTTAAAAGGGGAGGGTTCTTTAATATCATCAAAAGAACTATGACTCTTTTATGTGATGTCAATAATATACCTAAAAATATTAATATTGATGTTAGCAATATGCTAATAGGTCAGTCTTTAAAAGCTAAAGGCATTAAATTACCTGAAGGAACTCAGCTAGCTAGTAAAAGTGATTTTATTATTGCTACTATCATTGGGCGTAAGGGTAGTAAGGCAGAAACTGAAGAAACTGCAACTGAAGAAGTAAAAGCAAAATAATTATATAACCGTCATTGCGAGAAGTGTGTAAGCTTTCGCCGTCATTGCGAGGAAGATCGTAGGTCGACGAAGCAATCCATATGACAATTTATGGATTGCCACGCTCACATATGTTCGCTCGCAATGACGTGTATGCATCTCAAACGTCATTGCGAGGAGTCGTTTTATGACGACGAAGCAATCCGTTTTTGTGTTATATCTGCCCTTAGTGTCACCCCTGCTTCAGTGCGGGGTCTAGATTCCCGCCTACGCGAGAATGACAATAGTGGGTGGAAATGACAAAAGGTCGTAATAATGACATTATCAAAAACGCATGAATATCCCTCAATTATTGGCGAAGCCAATTCTTCAAAGCCTTCAAATATATATTCAAATCAGAAGAGTGTACTTGTTGTAGGTTTGGGAAATATAGGCAAGGAGTATCAAAATACTCGTCATAACGTTGGCTTCATAGCTGTCGATTATTTATCAGAATACTATAAAATTTCTTGGAATACAAAATCCAAACTTCATGCAGAACTGGCACAAGGGATAGTGGACGGACAGAAATTACTATTGGCAAAACCTGTAACTTATATGAATCTGTCCGGTAAAGCAGTACAAGCCATATGTTCTTACTATAACATCAACCCACCAAATATTTTCGTTTTACATGATGATATAGATTTAGAAATTGGTCGAATAAAATATAAATTAGCTGGTGGTAGTGGTGGGCATAATGGTTTAAAATCATTGGATCAGTGTATAGGGAATGATTATCATCGTATCAGAATTGGGGTAGGAAGACCAGCGGCATATGATGATGTATCGGATTACGTCTTAGCTCCTTTTTCTAAAGAAGAATATAAAATTATTATCAGTTCCATTGATGTAATAACCAATAATTTCCATTTATTGCTTTCAGGCAAAGTGGAAGAATTTAACAGGAGTGTAGTTTAAATTATGGAGAGACAATCACATTTAGAGATAGTCTATGCAGATAATAGCATAGATGCACAATATATGAAGGTAATGGAGAATGGTTTAAATGAGCAGGCTAAAGTCAAGAAGGGGCTTGATGTTATAAAATCATTTTCCTTTGCTTGTTTTGATAATGATAAAAACTTTGTTGCTGGTGTAGATGGCAAGAGTTTCTATGGTTGTTTATATGTTGACACGTTATGGGTTTCAGAAAATTTTCGTGGTCAAAATTATGGTACTTTACTAATGGCAAAGGTGGAAGAGGTAGCACGAGAGCGTAATTGTAAATTTATGACTTTATTCACTACCGATTGGCAAGCCAGACCATTTTATGAAAAATTAGGCTTTAAATTAGAGTTTGTAAGAAGTGGCTATGCTAAAGATTCGGAAGTATATTATTTAAGGAAAGATTTATAGCTTCCTAGCATTACTTCGTCATTGCGAGAAGCCGCTTTGGTAGCGACGAAGCAATCCAAGAAAATGGTTAGAAATGGATTGCTTCGTCGGCTTACGCCTTCTCGCAATGACGTTTAAATATAGGAGCATATATATCGCTAATAGACGTATATATACCCCCAGCGTCATTATGAGAAGCCACTTTGGTGGCAACGAAGCAATCCATGGTAAATACCAATTGGGTTAACTATATGAATAGAAATTTATGATATTAGATTTATGACCTTAAGATGTGGTATTGTTGGTTTGCCAAATGTAGGAAAATCAACTTTGTTTAATGCTTTAACTTCCAGTGTTGCAGCAGAAGCGGCTAATTATCCTTTCTGCACTATAGAGCCAAATTCGGCTATAGTATCAGTACCGGATATTAGGCTAAATGAGTTGGCAGTTGTGGCTAATTCTACTAAAATTATTCCTACTTATATAGAAGTCGTCGATATTGCTGGCTTGGTACAAGGGGCTAGTAAAGGTGAAGGGCTTGGTAATAAGTTTTTATCTCATATACGAGAGGTCGATGCTATTTTGCACGTATTACGTTGTTTTGAGGATATAGATATTACTCATGTACATAATAAGATTGATCCAATATATGATGCTGAAATAATAGAAACAGAATTAATTTTAGCCGATCTTGAATCGGTAGAAAAACGTTTAACGAATGCTGAGAAACGTTTAAAAACAGGCGATAAAGCTTTAAAAGATCAAGTAGAATTATTAAAAGAAATTCAAGCAACTCTAGCGATAGGTAAGCCAGTACGCAGCATCAGCAGGGCTTATAGCAAAGAAATGTTAGATCAATTGCAATTATTGACTTCTAAGCCAGTTTTATATGCTTGTAATGTCTTGGAAAATGAGGCGATTACTGGTAATAAATTTACCGAGCTTGTAGCAAAAAAAGCTGAAGAAGAAGGGGCCAAACATGTCCTCATTTCATCAAAAATTGAAGCGGATATTGCAGTTTTGGAAAGTAAAGAGGAAAAAATTGAGTTCTTAAATAGTATAGGGCTTGCGGAAACAGGTCTGAGTAAAATTATAAGAGAAATGTATAATTTATTAGATCTAAAAAGCTTTTTTACTGTTGGACCGAAAGAAACACATGCCTGGACTTTTAGTAATGGTACACTGGCTCCTAAAGCGGCTGGTATTATTCATACTGATTTCGAGAAAGGTTTTATTCGGGCTGAAGTCATTAGCTATCAGGATTATATAAAGTTTAATGGGGAAGTAAAAGCTAAAGAAATGGGTAAAATGCGTTTAGAAGGTAAAGAGTATAAAATGCAAGATGGAGATGTAGTGCATTTTAGGTTCAATGTTTAAATCAAGGGTAGTTAATTGAGAAAATTATACCATTATCCTATTTGTCCATTATCACGTCAGGTTCGGGTGTTGCTAAAAGAACTAGATGCTCAATTTACTATGGTTAAAGAGGATTATTGGCAGAGGAATCAGGAATTTTTGTCTTTAAATCAGGCGGGTACTTTACCGGTCTTACAAGAGGCATCCAATTTAATTATAGCAGGAATTTATCCGATCACTGAGTATTTCAATGAAAAATATCCAAATTTTAATTTTATGGACGAAGATTTTGATATTAGATGCGAAATCCGTCGATTACTCAGTTGGTTTAATGAAAAATTTTACCGCGAAGTAACAAAAATTATTATCGATGAAAAAATAGTAAGACCATCCTGCCAATTAGGGGGGCCTAGAACCGATTTTCTTAGAGCAGCAAAGACTAATTTGTCGCATCACTTGAACTATATGTCCAATTTATTGGAGTTACGTAGCTTTATTGCATCAAATTCCTTAAGCTGTGCAGATATAGCTGCCGCCTGTCATATCTCCGTTCTAGATTATTTCGGTGAAGTTAACTGGGATAAATGGTCATCTATTCGTCATTGGTATGCAATAGTCAAATCCAGACCTAGCTTTCGCTCTCTACTACAAGACAAAATACCAGGTTTTACTCCACCCACATGCTACGCCGATTTAGATTTTTAATGATTGAGATAAGAGGAATTTTCTGCTACAATTTCTAGTGAAGTTCCATGGATAAAAAATTTAATTAAATAATCAGAGGAAATTATGGGTAAAAAAGTAGATGAAGTTCAAGAGAGTTTGTCTGCAGAAGAGCTAAAGAGTCATGTAGGAGAAATGCCTGGTACTTTTCTAGCCTTGCAACAACTAGAAGAAGTAAAAAAGAATCTGGAGGAAGCACGTAAATGTTTTTCTGGTACTTCTAGTAAGGCTTTTTCTGGGGTAAAGAAATTAGAATTTGAGAAAGCAGGAAAGGTGTTTGAGGAATTTATGAGTTCATTTGAAAAACTCAAGGAATTCGCTGATAGTGTAGATCATAAAAAACCTCTAGATAAATTAAGCTCTTCACTAACTCTTACAGGTCGCTTAAAAGATTTTGCTACAGAACAATTAAAAAAAGTTGAAAAAATATTTGAGGCACCCATTAATGCCATCAAAGATAATAAGATTTTAAATGCGGTGGTGAATGTAATAAAATGTTCATGTAAGGCAGTTAGTACTATGGTTAAAAGTAGTTTAAACAATGCTATAGCCATGGGAGACGTTGCCAAGAGTGTTGTTAATCTAGGTTCGGCAATAAAAGAGGCTGCTATGGGTAAAGGGACTCAACAATCAATGAGTAAGTAACTTACCTTACGCATAAACCCCATGACAATTTAAAAATTTCGGAAAAGTACAAAACGTCATTGCGAGCGAACGTACGTGAGCGTGGCAATCCACATATAGATTGCTTCGTCGCTACTAAAGTAGCTTCTCGCAATGACGCCAAGCTATTTTCTATATGACTTTTAAATGCCATGCGTAAGGTTAGTAAGTAACTGCTATATAGTTTTTTGTTTAATTTTATTATTTTGTAAATCATTATGTTTATTAAAGATTTTGAGAATAAAGGCTTTTTATATCAATGTACTGATTTAGAAAAACTAACGACACTAATGAACAATAGTAAAATATCTGTTTATATTGGCTTTGATTGTACAGCTCAATCTTTACATGTTGGGAGTCTGATGCAAATTATGATTTTGCGTCTATTGCAACAATATGGTCATAAACCAATAGTAATCCTGGGAGGGGCGACTAGTAAAATTGGTGATCCTACTGGTAAAGATGAGGCAAGAAAATATTTAACAAAAGAAGAAATTGCCAAAAATGCTGAAGGTATAAAAAAATCATTATCAAAATTTATTAAATTCGGTACTGGGACAAATGACGCAATATTAATTGATAATTCAGAGTGGCTCGAATCGTTAAATTACTTAGATTTTCTTGGCAAATTTGGTAGTTTTTTTTCTGTGAATCGTATGTTATCTATGGATTCGGTGAAATTACGTTTGGAAAGAGAACAGCATATGAGTTTTTTAGAATTTAACTATATGTTGCTACAAGCCTACGATTTTTATCATTTAAATAAAGTATATGGCTGTTCTTTGCAAATAGGTGGTAGTGACCAATGGGGTAATATCATAATGGGCGTTGATTTTACCAGGAAACTAACTGGTAATGAAGTTTTTGGTATGACTACGCCATTATTAACAACTGCTTCTGGCAATAAGATGGGTAAGTCTATTGGTGGAGCAGTGTGGCTAAATGAAGATATGTTAACTCCATATGATTATTATCAATATTGGCGGAATTGTGAAGATCAAGATGTAGTCAAATTTGCTAAATTATATAGCGAGTTAGAGGAAGATAAGATGCAAGAGTTTATCGTACTTGCTGAGTCTGATATTAATGGCGCCAAGAAGCAATTAGCATTTAATTTAACAAAACTTTGTCATGGTGAACAAGTGGCTATAGCAGCCTTAGAAACAGCTACAAAGGTTTTTGAACAAGGAGAAATTGACGTAAATTTACCAACTATCTATATTGAACAGAGTCGTTTAACTCTAGGCATTTCAGTATATGAATTGCTTCATGAGTTGGGTCTTGTTGAATCAAAATCTGAGGGACGTAGACTCATTAGAGGGGCTGGGGCTAAAATCAATAATCAACTAATCGAAGATGAAAATATGATGGTTGACTTGACTTTTATGCAGGACAGCCAAGTTATTAAGATATCTGCGGGTAAGAAGAAACATATGTTAATTAAACTTTCTGCATAATCAATCTATCGCAGGCAGCCTCCTAGATGAGCTATAGTCAATTGATGAGAAGTTGGTGACGTCGTCGCTCAATGCTCGCCTATTACTTATAGGCGTCGCTCCATCGTTCCTGCTACCCAATTCCCCTGAATTGACTATACCCAATTGCTTATTATACAAGTGCTTACGCTCTATTATTAGAGCTTCGTTATTTCATATTCTAACTCCATATTTTTTCCACAAAATGCCATCGAAATTTTGAGTATTTGTTTTACATGCTGATATTCTTTTATCCTAGTATCATATTTCTTATCTATAATTTGTTGTAAGCCAGATTTAGCTATATCTGCTAAATCTTCTGAGGATTTAGCGATTTTATACTCGATAATCATCGCTTTATCACCTTTGCCAATTTTGGGAATCATCACAACGTCAGCTCTGCCATCTCCTGATTCTTGTTCACTTGATATTATATAATTAGGAGCTAACATATTAACAAAGCCGAGCATAAAGCCACTATAAAATAATTCGGCTTTTTTCTCTCCTGTTTGATGAAAACTAGTAGAATTAAGTAACAATTCCTGCAGACGCTCTTTAAACGCCTCTATTTTACCATCTGGTAATAGAGTAACAAAAGAATAATAGCCAGAATTATCAATTTTTATTTGTTTAGTAACCCATTGCAGCATTCTCTTTTCATAAATATATTTCACCTCGTAGTTAGGAGCAGATAAATCATAAATGTCTCTTTCTGGCATCTTGGTAGTTGTATTTAGGTAACCACTAAATAATAATAAGCTAAATAACCCTTCTGGTTGGTTGATATCAGCAAAATTTATATGTTTAGTAATAGAAGAAGTAATAGTTTTACCCGCAGCTAAAGCCTGAATATCTGTTTGCATCTCATCTGAGAGCAATACATGATCAATCCAACCAGTTCCACCGCTATCAATCCAATAATGATCCAGCTTGCCTTTACTTGCCAAACA
>NZ_MWZE01000009.1:9810-36337 GCF_002259525.1 Rickettsia endosymbiont of Culicoides newsteadi
AATCCGTAACTGCTAGAAAATCTTTCATCTAGTAGACTACATTCAGTTAAATTATTCAAATCTGAAAACAAATTAGCTTTAGCAACACGCAATATGCCGGTAATGACGCCTTTTTGTAATGAATCATTGGTTTTAAGACTATTGCCAAATATTGCCCGGAATAGAGCTAATACTTCCTCAAACTCTTCTGAATTATTGCCAAATTTCATATAGGCACTATTAATTGGCGTATCATATTCGTCAATTAGTATGTAGACTTTTTGATTAAAATGTTTATAAAGTAAATCGCTTAGAAATTTCAAACTATTTTTAATGTCATCTTCTATTAATTTGCCTGTGAAATATCTTTGTAATATTTCCTTTTGTGCATCAATCAATAATTTTTCATCTTGTTTTATATAACGCTCTAAATAACGATGCCTGGCAAATAAATTAATTATTTGACTTTTGATCTCCACTTCAATTTCCTCATAACTACTTCCCCTAACCCCCTTAAAACTTATAAGAATAACTGGAAACTGACCTTGGCGTTTCATAGAATTTGCTACATTAGCAATTTTTAATGGCTTTAGTTCTTTAGTCTCATCAAAGCCTAAATCCACTTCTCCTCCACTAAACAGCTTATAATTCATCTTTTGTTCTTGTGGCAGAACCCGCCCTTGCTCATCCACTTCTATCTCAAAAAATCTCCGCACCATATCCATATTCAAGCTCTTCCCCCACCGTCTTGGGCGGGTGATTAAGGTGACTTTACCACTATCTTCTAACAACTCCTTGATCATTAGACTTTTGTCAACAAATATGTCGCTATTAATCAACAAATCGTAGAAGTCATCGGTACCAACAAACATTCTTGGCTGATAATTATTGTGGGTTTGTTCTTTCATACTTTACTCAATCAACTAAAATTCACTCTTATGTCTAAATAATTTATGACAACTCATGAACATGGTATTTACTAATAACTTGCTTATATAGTCAATTGATGAGAAGTTGGGGACGTTGTTGCTCAATGCTCGCCTATTACTTATAGGCGTCGCTCCATCGCTCTTAGCCCCAAATTCTCCTGAATTGACTATATATTTCATTATAACATAATAATAACTTGCACTAACTATTTATCAGTAAAAAATTATAAAATTTTTAACTTCTTATCCAAAATTTGCGTAATAAAGTATTTTAGGAATTTTTTTGTTTAGGTTCTGTTGACAAAATTTTTAACGTAACCATATTAAAGCTCCAACAAAATTTAGAAAGGCTAAAAAGGTGGCTGGGGCTTTATCAAACCTAGAAAATATTATGTTTTCTTAAGCATTTCCTTATATAAATCTAAGGTTTTACTTAGCATTAAATCAAGGGAAAAGTTATCGATTACTGCTTTTCTTGCTGCTTGTTGTGTCTTTTTACCTTCATTGGTTTTGAGGATGGATAAGCAATGTTCAATTTTTTCTGCTAAATCGCTTGGATCGTTTGGTTTAACATGAAATCCAGTTTTTGTATCTGATATTGTTTCAATAGCTCCACCAATATTTGTAGCAATTACTAGCTTTTCCATTGATTGCCCTTCAGTTATAGTACGACCAAATGCTTCTGGCTCAATTGAAGTAGATAACACTATATCTGAAATGCCATAAAGACCGAGCATATCAATTTCATTACCAAAAATTTGAACTTTACTTTGTAGTTTCAATAAGTTTATAAGAGATTTTATTCGATTTGTGAAATTGGGGTGTTTAGATAAATCCCCAACCATCAGACAATAGAAATCTAGATGTTTTAGTTTACCAAGTGCTTCAACAAGGGTAAGGTGACCCTTCCAACTGGTAATTCTTGATGGTAATAATATTATGGGAGGAGTGTTATTAGATAGACCGTATTTCTTTTTATATTTTACTAACTTTTCTTCTGTGACATTTTGGGGATCAAAATAGCGATAATCTACCCCTCGACGTATTACCACAATTTGTTCTTCTAAAATTTTATAATTAGTTACTATATGCTGCTTTACAAAATTAGATACAGCTATGACCTTCTCGCCTTTGGTCATTACGCTATTATAGAAATGTTTGAACAAATTTGAGATGTTGTAAATGCCATGAAATGTTGTTAAGAATTTAGTATTAGTAGCCTTTGCTGCCATATAACAACTCCAAGCCGGAGCTCTTGATCTTGCATGTACTATATCTACGTCATATTCCTTGATTATTTCTGATAAAAATCTTGCATTTTTCCATATTGAAAAAGGATTTTTAGTAGCACTATTCATAGAAATATGCGGTATATCTGCAGCTATTAATTCTTCAACTAATGAACCACCAGAGGAGACTACAATAACATTATAATCAACTTTTTTTAACATTTTAGCCACTTCAATTGTCCCTCGCTCTACTCCACCAGAGAATAAAGCTGGAACTACTTGCAAAATGGTTGGTTTATGGTATCGTTTGGGTGAATCTGATGAAATCATTAATTAACTAATTTAAATGAATAAAATATATAATACAGAAAATAAAAAATTTATCACTTATAATCATTATAAAAGTAGTAAAAAAATATGCCTTCCGTAATGTTTTTACATGGCTTGATGTCACATATGAATGGTACCAAGGCTGTATTCCTTGAAAATTACTGTAAAAAACAAGATTATAATTTTATCACATTTGATAATTTTGGTCATGGAATATCGTCAGGTGATTTTCTTGATGAAACTATTGGCTCTTGGCTTATGGGAGTTGAGATGGTGTTAAATAAACTTGTCCTGCAGCCAACTATTATAATTGGTTCCAGTATGGGCGCCTGGCTTGCTATGTTGGCTGCTATAAAATTTCCTAGTAAAATTTGTAGCGTTATTGGTCTTGCTCCAGCAATAGATTTTACAGAAAACATTTGGGAAAATTTAACTGAAAGTCAAAAAAAACAAATGCAACAGCAAAAATGGCTTGATGTTAGTGGGCGTAATTGCAATAATACATACCCAATAAGCTATCAATTAATACTTGAAGCCAAAAATCACTTGTTACTAAACTCAAATAGTATTAATCTTAAGAAATCTGTTCATTTAATTCACGGGATGTTAGATATTGATGTACCTTATAATATTTCAAATAAGTTAGTAGAAAAAATTACTAGTGATATAGTAGTAATGAAATTAATAAAAGATGGGCATCACAATCTCTCAAGAGAATCAGATTTGGCTATAATTGCTAATTCTTTGGAAGAAATAATAAAATATAAAAACTAATGAATAACCATAAATTTGCTAAAACAGCTAAAGTCTCAGATTTTTTAAAAGTTGCAGAAGTAATAAATAAGCTAGATCAAGATAGTTTGGTGCTTTTTGATGTGGATGACGTACTGATCATGGCTCAAGATGAATATCGCTTAACTCATCCTTATAGACGCGAATGGTGTGTTGAAAGCAAAAAACGCTTTACTAGAAAAGAAAGGCAACTTTTTTTTAGTATTATTCTAAAAAATCGTACTATTCGCTTAGTGAACCCCAATATAAATGATATATTGAGTAAATTATGGGAGAGGCAAATTCCAACTGCTGCTTTAACCAAGCTATATACAGGTAGATTCGGGGTTATTGAAGATTTTACCAATTGGCGTTTAAAAGAGCTTAAAGGAATAAATATAGATTTTATGAAATCTACTCCAATAAAAGAGGAAATATTAATTGATGAATTACATAGTGAGAATGGTATGCCGATGATGGAAGAAGGGGTGATTCTTACTGCCGATATTGATAAAGGTGTAGTATTAGAGAATATTTTACACAAGAAAAATTACTACCCTAAAACCATAATATTCGTTGATGATGTTTTAGAAAATATTGAGTCGGTGGAAAAAATATGTACTAAATTACAGATTAATTTTTATGGTTTTGAATTTAGCGGAGCTTCTTTAGTACCGGAAGCAGAGCTTGATAAAAAAAGTGAAAAAATTCGTTTTGAAATTTTAGAGAATGAACATCGTTGGCTAACAGATTTAAAACTTTAATAGGATATTTGAAATGTTGAATAAGTTAATTGTTTTTGTAAGTATATGCATTATTTCTTGCTGTGCTATCGCTGAAAAACAAGAGGGCATTCCGGTAAAAGCCAGTAAAGTGCAAATGGCTGATTTGCATAATGTTTTCAGCGTTGTCGGACAATGTAAAAATGATGCAAGCCGGGATTATTATGCTAATATTTCTGGTACGGTTGATGTAGTATCTGATTCTCATGGTAAGGTTAATAAAGGAGATATTTTGCTTATTATTGACAAAGATTTAGCTACGTCAACTAAGTCACAAGCAGAAATCTCTTTAAAAACGGCGATGACTGCTTATGAACGTGATAAGGCATTATTTGCCAAAAAATATATTAGTAGTGATGTACTAGAAAAATCAAATAGTGATTTAGAAACAGCTAAGCTTGCTTTTTCCAAAGCAATGAATAGTTACAACGATATGGTTATCGTAGCACCATTTGATGGAAATATTGGTATAATAAAGCTAAAAAAAGGGGATAAGGTAGAACAAAAAAATTATCTTTTTAGCATTATTGCTCAAAATTCTACCACTAAGAGTATTTTAATGGAGTTACCTGAGGAGCTTTATAATCAGGTGTCAGTATCTACTGATTTAGTGATAACCGATAATAATGGTGATAAGATTAATGGAAAAATTGCTGAAATCTCACAATATGTTTCAGATAATGGTACTATAGGTGCTAAAGTTATTGTTGATTCTAATAGTAATATGCTACATAGAAGCTATGTGCCTATAGATTTAATTCTTAACAAACATCGGAATTTAGCAGTAGCTAGTCAATCAGTGCAGAGTAATAGTAAAGGTCAGTATTTTGTATATAAACTTAATGATAACAAAGTGCAACAACTTTATGTTAAGCTAGGTACTAGTCTAAATGGTTTAACAGAGATTATTTCAGACGAAATCAAAGAAGGAGATATGGTAGTAGTGGAAGGAATTACTAAGATTAATGACGGTAGCATAGTGAAATTATTATAGCTACCCAAAAAAGGTTTTAGCCATGTGAACTGACGTCACGTGAGGAGCCGAAGGCGACGAAACAATCCATAAAAGTAATAAAAATGGATTGCCACACTCACATATGTTCGTTCGCAATGACGTGTATGCATCTTAAATGTCATTGCGAGACTACGTAGTAGTCGAAACAATCCAAAAGTGAATAAAAATGGATTGCCACACTCACATATGTTCGTTCGCAATGATGTGTATGCATCTTAAACGTCATTGCGAGACTACGTAGTAGTCGAAGCAATCCATTTTTATTCACTTTCCTGGATTGCTTCGTTGACCTACGGGCTTCCTCACAATGACGGTTTGTATGGGTAAATACTAATCGGGTTAGTTATAGATTTAAAAAGGAGAAAATATGGAATATATATTATTAGTTTGTAGTATCGTGGCGATCCTTATTATTATACAGATGGTTAAGGTTGTGCCACAACAACAAGCATGGATTGTTGAAAAATTTGGGAAATTTGATAGCATCTTGCAGCCTGGCTTGAGTATTTTGATACCAGTGATTCAGAAAGTAGCCTACAAACACACTTTAAAGGAAGAAGCAATTGATGTGACTGCTCAAACAGCCATTTCCAATGATAATGTTACGTTACTAATAGATGGTGTGTTATATGTAAAAATTGTCGATCCAGTTGCTGCATCTTATGGGGTTAATAGTCCATATTATGCTATCACCCAGCTTGCACAGACCACTATGCGTTCAGAAATAGGTAAGTTACCATTAGACAGAACTTTTGAAGAACGAGAAACCTTGAATATCGCTATTGTTTCTGCTATTAACCAAGCGGCAGTCAATTGGGGGATACAATGTATGCGTTATGAAATTAAAGACATTCAGCCACCACAAACAATACTTAAAGCGATGGAGTTACAAGTTGCGGCAGAACGTCAAAAACGAGCCCAAATTTTAGACTCGGAAGGTAATAGACAAGCAAAAATAAACCATGCGGAAGGCGAGAAGGCTCAAGTTGTATTAAATTCTGAAGCTTCCTATATTGATCAAGTAAATAGGGCTAAGGGTGAGGCTGAAGCAATAGGATTAGTAGCCATGGCTACTGCTAAAAGTATTGAACTTATAGCAGCCTCTATTCAGAAATCTGGAGGAAACGATGCAGTATCTTTAAAAATTGCTGAACAATATATATCTGCTTTTGGTGAGTTAGCTAAGGATAGTAATACAGTAATTTTGCCGGCAAATCTTTCTGAACCAGGAAGCTTTATAACTCAAGCTTTGAGTATTTTTGATCAGCTGAAATCAGCGAGTGATAAGAAATTGCCTAAGGAATCATCTACAAAGAAAAAACTTAGTGCTAGTGAATAACCTGCTATACTCTAATAATGAGCGTTCACGGTTTTTTGCTATTTTCTTATGATGAATAAAAGCCAAGCGTCATTGCGAGACCACGTAGTGGTTGTGGCAATCCATTATTCTTGGATTGCTTCGTCGCTACTAAAGTAGCTCCTCGCAATGACGTCTTGTACTTTAACTTTTTTCCTGTGAACGCTCACCTCTAAATAATATGTGCAAATCTAATGATTCAAAATAAGTATATTGTTAGACTGGCATTCTTTGGGTTATTTATAAATATCATTGTCAACATGATTTACTATCGTTACTTCATTATTGAAGAAATGATTTTAAAGCAAGTTGGAGAAGCAAATATTAAAATAGCTGGTGTTTATACAAAAAATGTCTGGAATAGGAATAAAACGGCTGTAAATAAATTACATGAATTTGGTTATATAAATTTATTGCAAGATGCCGATTTTATTAAATTTGCAACTACTTCAGTTGATATTTTTGTTAATCTCAATGCCTATATTTCTTTATATGATCTACAAGGTCATAAAATTATAACCAGCTCTCCAATTCAAATAACAAGTCAGGTGAATTTTCCTGAAGATACTTTGTATCAAAGAATTATTAGCCAATTTGACAAATATTTTTTAAAAGAGCTGGTTGTAGAGCAAGCCTTTAACAAAGCTTTTAAAGGAATGACAAGTCATATATTAATTCCTAGAGCCCTATTCCATATGTCAGGGAAAGTAGAGAAAGCATCCTGTATAACAAGTTATATTCCAATAATAAACCGCGACTTATCTAGGTATCCTGTTGATGGTGTGTTAGAGATTAATACTAATATTACTAGTTTATGGTCAAGTATTATAGAGCTGGAGAAAAAAGTATTACTAACATTTTTTATCATTATGCTAATATTCTTAATTATCGTAATTAGCAACACAAATTATGCACAGAAGATTATAGATCAACAATTTGAGGCTAATAAAGCGTTAGAGGAAGCGGTAATTAAGGTTAGAAATGAAAGTTCTGCTCATACTAAATTTTTTGCCAATGTTAGTCATGAACTACGTACCCCTTTAAATGCTATTATAGGTTTTTCAGAAATTATGATGTCTACACCTTACAATAAAGAGCATGATAATTATATAAAAGATATTAACAGTGCAGGTAAGCATTTACTCAGTATAATAACCGATATATTAGACTTATCAAAAGCATCGGCTGACAAGCTATTAGTTGAATTTATCGAGTTAGATCTCAATAAATTAATTACTTCTACTGTAAGGATAATGAACCCAAGAGCTGATCAGGCATCAGTGCAATTAATTGAAAAATTACCAAAAGATCATATCGTGATAAAAGCAGATCCCAAAAGACTTAAACAAGTATTTTTTAACCTTTTATCTAATTCTATAAAGTTCACCAAAGCATCAGGTACTATAACAATTTATGCTGAGAAAGATGAGCCTAAAGGGCTAGTTTATATACAGGTTATAGATACTGGTATAGGAATTGATGAGAGAGATATTCCCAAAGTACTATCAACCTTTGGGCAGATTGATAGTACCGTTGGCAGAAAATACCAAGGAACCGGTCTTGGTTTACCACTTACTCGCAAGTTGGTTGAATTAATGAAAGGTAAATTTGAGTTACAAAGTAAAATAGGCATAGGCACTACTGTAACATTAACTTTTGCTTATGATTAATAAACTTCCTACCCCAAACGTCATGGCAAGGAGCTACTTAGTCAGATGTCACCCCTGCGTAGGCAGGGGGCTAGATTCCGCACCGAAGCGGGAATGACGAAAAAGTTAGATGTCATATTAAAATAGGAGAATATTATGTTCGAATTAGAGCAAAAATATTTTGGGTTAGTAGCTGGAGTAGATGAAGCTGGCAGAGGGCCGTTAGTGGGACCTGTAGTAGCTGCATCTGTCATCATTGATCAAACAAAAATCATAAATGGTATCAAAGATTCTAAAAAACTTACTAGAGAAAAGAGGAATTTGTTATATGAACAAATAACACAGAATTATATTTGGTCTGTTGGTATAGTGTATCACGATGAGATAGATATAATTAATATCCTTGAAGCGACTAAAAAGGCTTGTACTATATCAGTAGCAAATCTTTCTGTTAAACCGGATACAATATTAGTAGATGGTAACATGAAATTTGCCGATTCAAGATTTATTAGTATAGTAAATGGTGATAATTTATCGATTTCTATTGGAGCGGCATCTATTATTGCAAAAGTTACTAGAGATCGTTTATTACTTGAGTATGCCAAAGAATTTCCAGAATATATGTGGCATAAGAACTTTGGATATGGGACAAAAGAACATCTAAATGCTATACATTCTCACGGTTTTTCACCTTACCATAGAAAAACTTTTAAGATAAAAAGCTTTTAGCCATATATAGTCAATTCAGGAGAATTTAGGTAACAGGAGCGACGAGTGATGACGCATAGGCGTTAGTTTAAGAAAATAAAGTATAAGAGTCGTCATTGCGAGACCACGCAAGTAGGTCGTGGCAATCCATCTTTGGTTACTTTTATGGATTACTTCGTCGACCTACGGCCTTTCTCGCTAATAGACGTTGACCACATAGGACTTTTAAACTATCCGGTCTAAAACCGCTTCCTCTTCTAACTTTCAACAGTTGTGGGGTGATGACGTCCCCAACTTCCCATCAATTGACTATATATATTCAAAATAAAAATACATTTATTGTAAATAAAATGAGTTAATACACTTAGTGTAGATATATTTATGTGATATAAAATTAAATAAAACATTAAACTAAACATTTTCCAAGGATCATTTACTCATGACTAAACTTACCACTGAAGAAATTAGAAATAAATTTATAAGTTATTTTGTTGCCAATAATCATTTACACGTTCCAGCTAGTTCTCTTATTCCTCATAATGATCCTAGTTTAATGTTTGTTAATTCTGGGATGGTACAATTTAAAAATGTTTTTACCGGTCAGGAAAATAGAAATTATCAAAGAGCGGTTACTAGTCAGAAATCACTACGGGCTGGTGGTAAGCATAATGATCTTGAGAATGTTGGTTATACTGCAAGACATCATACATTCTTTGAAATGTTGGGCAATTTTTCTTTTGGTGATTATTTTAAGGAAGAAGCAATATATCATGCTTGGAATCTTTTAACCAAGGAATTTGCTATAGCTAAAGAAAAACTATATGTAACGGTTTATCATACTGATGAAGAAGCAGCTACCTATTGGAAAAAAATTGCTAATTTAAGCGATGAGCGAATTATTAAAATAAAAACCACTGATAATTTTTGGTCAATGGGAGATACTGGGCCTTGTGGACCATGTTCAGAAATTTTTTATGATCATGGAGAGCAGATACAAGGCGGGTTGCCAGGAACGCAAGAGCAAGATGGTGATCGCTTCATTGAGATTTGGAATATGGTCTTTATGCAATTTGAACAAGTCGATAGTGATACTAGGATTGAATTGCCTAAAAAATCCATTGATACTGGTATGGGGTTGGAGCGTATTAGTGCTGTGATGCAAAATGTCTATAATAATTATGACACAGATTTATTTAAGGAAATAATCGCCTATACCGAGAATATAGTAAAAGTTAAGGTAGAAGGAGAGGCTAAGTTTTCTTACCGGGTTATTGCAGATCATTTACGAGCTTGTGCTTTTTTAATCAGTGATGGCATCATGCCCTCAAATGAAGGTAGAGGATATGTACTTAGGCGTATTATGCGTCGGAGTATGAGGCATGCCCATATACTTGGTAGTAGTGAACCTTTAATGTATAGACTGCTTCCTAAATTAGTAGAGATTATGGGAACAACTTATCCCGAACTGAGAAGGGCTGAGGATTTTGCCAGTAATATCCTGGAACAAGAGGAAATAAGATTTAAAGCAACTCTTGAAAGAGGTCTTAAATTACTTGATGATGAAACAAACCATCTTAGTAAAAATTCAGAGCTTTCAGGAGAAATAGTTTTTAAATTATATGATACATACGGCTTTCCTGTCGATTTAACTGAAGATATATTAAAATCTAAACAAATCTCCATTGATCTTGATGGCTTTAATAATAAGATGCAAGAGCAAAAAGATAGGGCAAGAAAATCTTGGTTAGGTTCGAATGAATCTAAAACAGATAAGATGTGGTTTGATATTAAAGCAGAATTTGGTAGTACCGAATTTTTGGGTTATTATTTGAATGAGGCGGAAGGTAAGATATTAGCTCTTATTAAAGATAATAAATTAGTTGATACTATAGAAACTAGTCAGGAGAAATTCATTCTAATTAGTAATCAAACTCCTTTTTATGGGGAGTCTGGTGGACAGATGGGGGATATAGGTTATATCAAATCTAGCAACAGTAAAATTAGAGTAGTAGATACGGTAAAATATCTTGGTTCAATAATTGCTCATATATGTATTTGGCAGGAAGGAACCACCATTAAGGTTGGAGATAGTGCCGATTTTGCTATTGATGTCAAATATCGTAATAATTTAAGAATTCATCATTCGGCAACTCATATATTACATGCAGTATTACATCAAGTACTTGGTAAACACGTAACGCAGAAAGGATCGCTGGTAGCATATGATCGTTTACGTTTTGATATTAGTCATATGGCGGCATTAACCCAAAAAGAAATTATCTTGATAGAAGATAAAGTAAATCAGATTATCACTGATAATTCAAAAGTTACCACAACATTAATGTCAACAGACGACGCTATTAAAGCAGGGGCTATGGCTTTATTTGGTGAAAAATATGATTCTGAAGTACGGGTGGTAGCGATGAACTCGCTTGAACTAAATTCACTTGAGTTATGTGGTGGTACACATGTTACTAGAACTGGTGATATTGGGATGTTTAAAATTACCAGTGAAAGTGCTATTGCAGCTGGCGTTCGAAGGATAGAAGCGGTTTGCGGTGAATTTGTCTTAAAGCTAATTAGGCAGAATGATGCAATGATTGAAAATATATCTACCGCCTTAAAAATAGGTAAGAATGAACTTATTGATAAGGTGAATAGTCTAATTGCTAGTAAGAAACAATTAGAAGATCAGTTAGTATCTCTGCAGGTCTCGATGCTTGATTTGAATATTGAACAAATTGCCAAAGAATCAGTCAGTGTTTCTGATATAAAGTTGGTCTATAAGATAGTACATAATATAGATAGTAAAATATTACGCTTATCTGCTGAACGAATAGTTGATAAGTCTGATAATCTTGTAGTTATATACATAGCTATGCCGGAAAAATCTAAAGAGGTTAGTGGTAGCACAGGGCATAATACTTGCAAATTATCGATTACAGTTGCTGTTAGTAAAAAAATCAGTAATAAGGTTCATGCTGGTAATTTGGCTAAAGAAATATCTATATTCCTTGGCGGTAGTGGCGGTGGTGGTCAAGCGAATATAGCTCAGGCAGGTGGTACTGATGTAAGTAAACTAGGAAAGTTACCAGATATGATAAAGGGGGTGTTATCAGAACTTTAACGGATTATAGTCAATTCAGGAGAAGTTGATGCTAGGAGCGATGGAGCGACGCCTATAAGTAATAGGCGAGTGACGAGTGACGACGTCACCAACTTCTCATCAATTGACTATAGATATATGGTATTTCTGACACAGATACTAAAGAGTTTAAAATGTAATATTAGAATAATTTTATGCTTTTAAGTAGTGATATGATAGTATATAATGCAGGCAATGGGTGTTTGACAATTTTTTGTTAGGCAAATGTAAATCAGTAGCTTATTTAATAATTTAAGGAGTTTGTTATGATACTAAAAAAAACCACAATAGCTTTTTTAGCACTATTTATGCTTTCTGGGTGTGGTGCAAAGAAAAAACCGATAGATACGGGTATAACTAATGAAGTTGAGGAAAGTTCTCTAGCTTCTGATTTTGAAAGACGTGCTGGTGACAGGGTGTTTTTTGCTCTTAATAAATCAGATATTTCGCCTCAAGCAAAAGAACAGCTAAGTAAACAAGCTAATTGGTTAAAAAGCCATCCTAATACGGAAGCCACTATTGAAGGGCATTGTGATGAGAGAGGGACAAGAGAGTATAACTTGGCACTTGGTGAAAGAAGAGCAGAGGCTGTTCGAAAATACTTGACTAATAATCTAGGAGTTATGAACAAACTTGATACTATCTCTTATGGTAAAGAGAGACCAGCTGTTCTTGGTGATAATGAAGCAGCTTGGGCACAGAACCGTAGGGCTGTAACTTCTATAAAATAAAGTATACAACGTTACTAAGTTTAGCAAAGTCGCCACTTTTAGTGGCGACGAAGCAATTCATGAGAATTATTATAGATACATCGACTTATATGGATTGCTTCGTTGTGCGGTTTCCGCACTCCTCGCAATGACGCATAAGCGTTAGTTTAAGAAAACAATAATTAAAAAATCGTCATTGCGAGGAGATCGTAAGGTCGACGAAGCAATCTAATAAATGTCGATTGCCACGATCACGTAGTGGTCTTGCAATGACATTTTGCACTTTCCTGGAATTTTTAAATTGTCATGTGGTTTGTGCGTAAGGTGAGTTATAGAATAAAAATTGTAGGGTACTATGGCTTATTCGGCACTAATTCAGGTTAATTGACTATATAATAAAGTAATTTTTAGAGATAATTTTGTGGTATATATTAATTGCTTTAAGTTTGACTACATTAATCTTAGTGCTAGGTGTTGTCTCTATGGCTATTGGCGGGAAAATTGACAAAAAATTTAGTTCCAAATTAATGTCGTTACGGGTTATATTTCAAGCATTTGCTGTATGTGTTCTTGCTTCTCTCTATCTTTCAAAATAGTATATTCATCAAAAACTTGTAAGTTAACATCATAATATGCTTGATCTATTTAGCTTTAATGAAAAAAAGCCCAAAATTAATAATTCGTATACAGCAAAAGATATTGAAGTATTAGAAGGGCTTGAGCCTGTACGCAAGCGTCCTGGTATGTATATTGGCGGGACGGACGAGAATGCTATGCATCATCTTGTTTCGGAAGTGCTAGATAATGCTATGGATGAAGCTGTTGCTGGTTTTGCTAGCGTTATCACCATAAAGATGCATATAAATAATAGTATCACTATCTCTGATAATGGTAGAGGGATTCCTGTTGATAATCATCCCAAATTTCCTGATAAATCTGCTCTTGAGGTAATTTTAACTCACCTTCATTCTGGTGGTAAATTTTCAAATAATGTCTATCAAACAGCAGGTGGCTTACATGGAGTTGGCATTTCGGTTGTTAATGCTTTATCCGACTATTTAGAAATTAAAGTATATAAGCAGGGTAAATTATTCAAGCAATCTTATTCCAAAGGACAAAAATTGAATGATTTAACCAGTGAAGATATTGCCAAAAAATTAAGGGGAACATCTATCAATTTTCATCCTGACCCAGAAATTTTTGGAGAGAAACCATCCTTTTCACCAAAAAGAATATATGAATTAGCCAAATCAAAAGCCTATTTGTATAGAGGGGTAACGATAGAGTGGCAATGTGAAGTTGAAACTAAAAGCGATGTTCCAGCAACAGCTCTCATCCATTTTCCAGATGGTTTGAAAGATTATTTAATTTCTAAAATAAATTTGGAAGATTTAGTTAGTGGAGAGATTTTTTGTGGTAATATTGAGTGGGACCAGGATCACATAAAAGTGGAATGGGCAATTGCTTGGCATAAAAATGAAGACCAACCTTTTATCCAATCCTATTGCAACACTATTCCTACCCCTCTTGGTGGAACCCATGAGCAAGGTTTGCGTAGTGCATTACTGCGTGGTATAAAGGTATATGGTGAAATGACCGGTAATAAAAAAACCACTTTACTTACTATTGAGGATATTCTAGAAACTTCTTCTATTGTTTTTTCTGTATTTATCCAAGAGCCAATATTTCAAGGGCAAACAAAAGAAAAATTGGTTTCGCCTGGGATTAATAAAATAGTAGAGAACATTGTTAAAGACCATTTTGATCATTGGTTGAGTAGTAATAAACTCGTAGCCAACCAGCTGCTTGAACATATAGTTAATATTGCGGAATACCGAATAAATAAGCGTAACGAAAAAAATATTTCACGTAAAACTGCTACACAAAAATTGCGATTACCAGGTAAATTAGCAGATTGTACAAGAACCTCTCCTAATGGGACGGAATTATTCTTGGTTGAAGGAGATTCTGCCGGGGGATCAGCTAAACAGGCAAGAGATCGAGAAACACAAGCTATTTTACCTCTTAGAGGTAAAATTTTGAATGTTGCCAATGCAACTTTCGAGAAAATTACTAACAACCAAGAAATTCAAGATTTAGAGGTGGCATTAGCCTGTGGTAGTCTTAAAAATTATCGAGAGGAGAATTTACGTTATGAAAAAATAATAATTATGACAGATGCTGATGTTGACGGAGCTCATATCGCCTCATTGTTAATGACGTTCTTTTATCTTCGTATGCCGAAGTTAATATCTTCAGGTCATTTATATCTTGCCAAACCACCTCTTTATAGATTAACCCAATCTAATAAAACTTACTATGCAGTAAATGATCAACAAAAAACTGATTTAACTGCTAAATTATTAAAAAATAGTAAGGCTAAAATAGATATTGGTCGATTTAAGGGGTTAGGTGAAATGATGCCAGCTCAGTTAAAAGAAACAACAATGAACCCAAAAAATAGAACCATTCTAAAAGTTACTATAGATGATTTTGATAATATTGCTAAGATAGTAGACGATCTTATGGGCAAGAAACCAGAAAAACGTTTTCAGTTCATTTATAATCAGGCTTTAATTAAGATGGATACAATTATAAACAATTTAGATATTTAGGAGTACTATGTTCATACGCTTTATAATGTTATTATCAAGTTTTATCTTTTGTGCCAATATCACATTTGCGGAAGAACCGAAAAAAAAGAACGAATTATCAGATACAGCTTATCTCAAACAATTTCAAGAGGTCTTTGAGCGTATTAATAAAGACTATGTTCAAGAACCGGAAAAACAAAAAATGACTGATGCTGCTATCGAAGGCATGTTAACTTCGCTAGATCCCCATTCTAGCTATTTTACTGATGATGATCTAAAAGATTTTCTTAATGAGACTAAAGGAGAGTTTGGCGGTATTGGTGTTCAAGTGCAGTATGATAATGGTGCCATCAAAGTCATTTCCCCTATTGATGATCTAGCAGCTTATAAGGCAGGTATAAAAGCCGGAGACTATATAGTAGGAGTTAATGATGAGTTTGTATCAACTTTGGGTTTTCATAAATCTGTCAAAGAGATGCGTGGAGAACCAGGAACAAAAGTGAAATTACTGGTGATTACAGAAGGTGAATCTAAGCCAAAAGAAATTGAACTTATCCGCGAAATAGTTACCATTACCCCAGTAAAAGCTCATTTAGAAAAAAATAATATAGCTTATATAAGAATAGGGGCTTTTAATGAACACACCATTGAAGAATTAAAAAAATCTATGAAAACTTTAAAAGATGGCAGTAAAAATAGCATAGAGGGTATTATTCTAGATTTACGTAATAATCCTGGTGGTTTGTTAGAGCAGGCTGTTGCTGTTAGCGAATATTTTATTGATTCTGGAGTAATTGTTACTACCAAGGGAAGAACCAAGAATAGTAATGCGGTATTTAATAGCAATAAATCTGCAGAAAAAGCTCCATTAGTTCCGATGATTGTTCTTATTAATGTTGGCTCTGCCTCAGCTGCAGAAATTGTAGCTGGTAGCTTGCAAGATCATAAAAGAGCGATAATACTTGGCACAAAATCTTTCGGTAAAGGATCTGTACAAAGCTTTTCGGTAATCAGTCCTAGAGCGGCTGTAAAGCTTACTACGGCTAAATATTACACCCCTAATGATCGTTCAATTCAAGCAGAGGGTATCGAACCTGACATATTTGTTGAGATGGTAAAAGTTGAATATCCCGAAACAAAAATGATAGATGGAAGATTCTCTGAAGCTTCTTTAAAAAATTACTTAAAAAACGATAACAAAAAAAATGATGATAAAAAACTAGACTCTACAAATAAAGATAAAGAGGCTATTAAGAAAACAGATGATACTACAAAAGATAAAGATAAAACAAAAACGACTGAATCGAAAAATACTCTAGACCAACTATCTGATCTTTATAAAAAAGATTATCAATTTGCTAGAGCTTATGATTTGATTATTGGATTAATTTTAACTAATAAAGCAAAAGGGCATTGAGTTATATGAAATATAAAAAAATACAGCACTTAATTTTTTTAATTCTTTTATTAATTGGTTCAAGAACTCTGGCTGACGAAATGAGAATTGGAGTATTGAGACATGATTTAGGGTATAAATTTGGACTAAGGGGTAAATTAAGACAACGTTATGAGAAGGGTTCTGACATTAATTTAGAATATCTTTTTAATAACGAGTACAAATTTTTATATGCTTATCCTCATGTAGGAACAAATATTAACAGTGATAGCTATACTAGCAATATCTATACTGGGATTACTTGGCATTTTGATATCATGAAATATGTATTTTTAGAGGCAACTTTTGGATTTGGAATTCATAATGGTGAAGTAGAAAAATTACAGCAAAGAAGACGAGCCTTAGGAACAAGATTCTTATTTAGAGAAAGTCTTAGTTTAGGGGTAATGATTCAAGAGAAGCACAGTGTTGCTGTAATTATTGACCACTTATCTAATGCTGGTCTTGGGAAATTTAACCCTGGTTTAACTAATTTAGGTATGCGGTATGGTTATAAATTTTGATGGTGGGGTAGGGGGCTTTGGTCGTTCTTGCTACTTTGTCAGGTTCTTGGCTTCCCTGTTATTCCTGCTTCGGTACATAGGCGTAAGTTTAAGAAAATAAGGTAGAAAAGTCGTCATTGCGAGCCACCGTAGGTGGCGTGGCAATCCATCTCTAATCGCCTTTCTGGATTGCTTCGTGACCTATGGTCTCCTCGCAATGACGGTTTTTCAATTATTGTTTTCTTAAACTGATGCTTATGTGCTTCGGTGCGGAATCTAGACCCCGCACCGAAGCAGGGGTGACATAAAAAGTAAATTGTTTTGGTATTTATGAACAAATGGATCTATTATTTTGGTACTAAAGGTGGGGATGGTAATGCTCAAATGAAAGACGTGCTTGGCAGTAAAGGAGCTGGTCTTGCCGAGATGTCTAATTTAAATTTACCTATTCCTGATGGTTTTACTATTACTACAGAACTCTGTAATTATTTTTATAAAAATAATTACAGTTTGCCTGAGAATTTTAATAATGATTTAGTGATAGCTATTAAAAATTTAGAAAATTCTACTGGCAAGGTTTTTGGTGATCATAATAATCCATTATTATTATCCGTTCGCTCAGGTTCAAGAGCTTCAATGCCTGGTATGATGGATACTATACTTAATCTTGGGTATAATGATCAAGTTTGCGATGCACTATCAAATATTACTGGAAATGAGATTTTTGCTCTTGATAGCTATCGACGATTCTTAGAAATGTATGGATCAATGGTGCTATCAATTTCAAATGGTTTATTTAAAAATGCATTTGAGATGCATAAGGTTAAATGTAATATCTATCAAGAGAAAGAAATTACAGGAGATTTTTTAAGAATAATAGTTGAAGAGTTTAAAAAAATAATTTTTAATCAGGGGGAAGAATCTCATGGTAAAGAATCACTTTTTGACCCATATAAACAATTAGAACAATCAATAAAAGCCGTATTAAAATCCTGGGCAGGGGATAGGGCGGTAACTTATAGAAAGTTACATAATATACCCAATAACTGGGGTACGGCGATTAATGTTCAGTCAATGGTTTTTGGCAATCAAGGAAGTAATTCTGCTACAGGCGTAGTATTCTCGCGTTGTCCTGCAACTGGTGAAAATAAGCTTTTTGGTGAATATTTAGTAAATGCTCAAGGTGAGGATGTGGTATCAGGGACAAGAACCCCAAGCCCTATTACCAACGAGCATGATGTAGATTGTTCAATGCAAATAGTTATGCCACAAATATTTGAACAATTACAAGAGATTTGTAAGAAGTTAGAGTTACATTACTTGGACGTACAAGATATTGAATTCACCGTACAAAACGGAGTTTTGTATATTTTGCAAACACGTACTGCCAAAAGAACAGCTTTAGCCAGCATTAAAATTGCTACGGATATGGTGCAAGAAGGGCTGATTTCTAAACAACAAGCAATAATGCGTATAGAGCCGGAATCATTAACGCAGCTTTTACATACGGCTATTGATTATAGCAATACTCTAGACCATATCTCTAAAGGGCTACCAGCTTCTCCAGGGGCTGCTACTGGTATAGTAGTTTTTTCTCCTTATGATGCTGAGAAAATGTCGCATCACCATAAAGTGATTTTGGTACGCCATGATACTAGCCCTGAAGATATAAACGGTATGTATGTTTCAGCCGGTATTCTGACAGCCAGAGGTGGGATGACCTCTCATGCTGCGGTAGTTGCTAGAGGGTTAGGAAAACCATGTGTTTGCGGGGCAAATGATTTGGTAATAGATGAGAAAAAACAGATATTTAAAATAGGTAATACTATCATCAACTATGGTGACTTAATAACTATAGATGGCGGAACGGGGAAAATTTTCTTAGGGGAGGTGCCATTGATTCAGCCTACTTTTACTAAGGAATTTCAAACAATTCTAGATTGGGCAGATGAATTTGCTACTTTAAAAGTTAGAGCCAATGCCGAAACTATTTTAGATGCAGGTGTTTCCCTAAAATTTGGGGCAAGCGGAATTGGCTTATGCAGAACAGAACATATGTTTTTTGACCATGATAAAATACCATTAGTACGAGAAATGATCATTGCTCCTGATCTAGAGAGAAGGAAACATGCGATTAGTAAATTATTGCCCTTACAAATTCAAGATTTTAAGGCATTATTTAAAATTATACAGGGTAAACCGATAAATATCAGATTGCTTGACCCGCCTCTACATGAATTTTTACCAACAACAGAGGATGATAAAAGAAACTTAGCAAAGGTGATGAATTTACCGTTAGCTGTTGTGGAACAACGCTTGCATGCATTATATGAAGTAAACCCTATGCTTGGACATAGAGGATGTCGCCTCGGTATTTCTTATCCTGAGATTTATCAAATGCAAATAAGGGCAATTTTTACTGCTATCAGAGAGTTACAAGTTGAAGAAAATATCAATACTATTCTGGAGTTAATGATTCCTTTAATTAGTGATGTTAATGAACTGAAAATCTTAAAAATACACATACAAGATGTTATTACTAACATGGAAGATATTAACAAATGCAAGTTTGATTTTACTCTTGGTACAATGATTGAGCTACCAAGAGCAGCTTTAAAAGCTGGAGAGATTGCTGAAGAGCTAGATTATTTTAGTTTTGGTACTAATGATTTGACCCAAACAACATACGGCATTTCTCGAGATGATGTAGCCTCATTTTTCCCGGATTATTTGGAGAAAAAAATCTTTGCATTTGATCCTTTTAGTAAATTAGATGAGGAAGGGGTAGGGGAGTTAATAAAAATTGCTATAAAACGTGGTTTAAAGAACAACCCTACATTAAAACTTGGCGTATGCGGAGAGCATGCTGGTAATCCTCATTCTATAGAGTTCTTTTATAGAGTTGGTTTGCATTATGTATCATGTTCACCATACCGCATCCCTATAGCAAGGGTTGCCGCAGCTCAGGCAACAATAAAAGCTGATGATTATATCTGACAATTTTTTAAATAATTTGCATATATCTATTAGTGTAGTTAATTTTTATGATATATTACGATATATGACATTGACTCCCTTGGCATTCCCGCTTCTTCCCTTTGTCATTCCCGCGTAGGCGGGAATCTAGGCCCCCTGCTTACGCAGGGGTGACACCACAACTGTTGAAAGTTAGAAGGTAAAGCGGGTTTTAGATAGGTTTTCTGTCATTGCGAGACCACGTAGTGGTCGTGGCAATCCATCTTTGGTTACTTTTGTGGATTGCTTCGTCGACCTAAGGTCTTTCTCGCAATGACGTTGACCACATACGACTTTTAAACTATCCGGTCTAAAACCGCTTCCTCTTCTAACTTTCAACAGTTGTGGGGGTGACACTAAGTCGAGCAGGGGTGACATTAAGTCGGGTAAGGGTGATATTTGTTATACGTAAGGTAAAATATAATCTAACTAACTATAAGTTAAGTGCTAATCTATGATTAATATACTCAATCGATTAAAAATGCAAGTTTTTATAAAAATGTTGCACAAGCTTATAGCATATTTTTTGTATAAAAAAAATATTATTATCCTAATAGGAGATAAAGGTACATTTCTTTGTGCTTTGGTTCACGATAAAGTTGTAGGTAGTTTATTTGTCCCTGATGAAAAGCAAAATGAATTAGATTCCTATAAAGAATTTTTTGCTAAATTCAAGAAACATTATGTTTTCTTCTTATTAAGCGGTTCTGAATGTCAATTACGTCATGAGCTAGTACCTGTACTACATTCAATAGTAACAAACAATCCTGTGGAGAAGTTTATTGAAGAGTATTTTCCTGCAGATTATATAGTTGGTTATAGTGTTTATAACATCAATACCAAGCCTAGTGAGGTGTGGAATAGTTTGATTGTCTCTAGTCCTTATACTCCTCCTTTAAGTAAACTACTTGAAAATTTGCTGGCAAGTGATAGCCAAAAATTTGGTGGGATTTATTTTTTATCTTTAGAGTTGCAAACAATTATCGATAAAATTGTAAAAAATGTTGAGAATAATAAATATAGTGAATATTTACAAATTTTTGTATGTATTTTAAATACCAGCGGCATTAAACTTGTTGTTAAACACCAAGGTAATATAATCTCAAAACAAACATTGGACTATCCAGCTGATAAGTCAGATTCATATATTCAGGGTATAATCGAACAAGAAGTGGAAGATTGTTTGATATCTTGTAAAAATTATATTGCTAATCTAGCCCTTAAAGTTTGTATAATTTTCATAGTAGACCAAAATTTAAAGTTGCTGTTAGAACAATCCAATTTTGCTGGACATCCAGTAATATGTCAGTCCAGTGAGATATTAGGTATAGTCAATTCAGGGGAATTGGATAATAAATTTTCAGATGGGATGATCGTTAAATTATTTAATGAACAAAAAAGCTTTCTAGCCTCTAATCAATATTTAGAATCGATAGCTAAACTCAATCTTATCAGCTCTTTAGTTTTTAAACCACTTATTACTATAATAATAATATTGATATTTGCCGCATCTATTATCAAAGTTAAAACCGTAGCAAATTACAAAAAGTTAGATATTTTAAATTCACATTATTTTAGTACTGAGCAGGATTATTATAATGTTAAGCAGACCTATCCATATCTTCAAAACGCTACTAATTTAGCTGATTTATACGTCTTTGAATCATTATTACAAATTCCAGCACCAATACCATTTGATTTGTTAGAAAAGTTTGTAACAAATTTACCACCTAGTATTCATATAGAAGAGGTTAAATGGCAAAGGTTGGATCTAGATAATACGTTATCATCCTCTAATCAGTATATAAAAATTGGAATATCATTGAGGCTTATAGTTAATGATATATTAGTCGAAGAGGCTACTAAATTTTTAGAACAAGAAATTGCAAATTTTAGTAAAATATTTAGCAATATGGATATTAAATTTACAATATTTACTGACCAAATATTAGATTTATCTAATAGAGTGGTAATACCGGCATCGGTTATTATTACTAAAAAGAAAGGGTAAAAGATGCTTAAAAATTTTATTATTCATCTAAAAAATGTTATATTTTTTAAGTTTGCTATATGTTGTTTGTGTATTTCTAGCATTTTATGGTTGCTGCAAAGTCTTAATAAAGATTATATGGAGTCGATTAGCAAGAATAACAATATTGCAGAATCCCTAGCTCAAGAAACGTTAAAGCTATATTCTATAATAAATTCAAAAAATAAAATACTAGAGACCTATGCAAGATATACGAAATTATTATCTATTTCTGCTAGACAAAGTTGTTTAGAGAGAGCAAGGTTAATAATGAAAATTGATAGTTTGTCAAAAAAATACAACCTAAATGAGCCGATTACTATATCGATTAAACAAGAATTCTTAAGTGGTATTAGATCAGATATGGGAACAAAGCAAGATACTATAAAGATAAAGAATTATGATGTTTACATAAGATTCTCTACTAAAGATTTTGTAACATTCTCGACAATCATAAAAGAAATATACTCTTGTATGCCGGAAAATACTATTGTACTATCTATAGACGTCAAAAAAGAAGATGTATTAGAGCCCAAGGTTATTTATAAACTATCAACAGAAAGAACCCCTGATGTGATTTTTACAAAACTCAACATGCGTATAAGAGAAATAACAACAAATAAATAAAATTATGAACATCTTCAACAGTACAAATATTTCTATATGCAGAAAAAGTATATGTGAAGAGTTAATTAATAATATAACAAAACAAACATGTTTAACACTTGCTAATGTCATAGCTATTGATTACGAAATTAGACTTAAATCAATACCTGAAATTAATGTGCATATAGGTAATTGCATTGGTAAATTACGAACTTTTTTTGGTCAAAAAGTTATTACTGATGATAGTTTTTCAACAGTATTAATGTTGTTTTCAGTAGCAATCTCTGCAGATGCAGTAGACTATCAAGATAGAGATAATATTCTAAACAAATCAGAAGATATAGTAGTTGATACACTAATAAATACAAATTTTGGTGATACAAATTCTGAAGAGAGGGGAGTAATCAAACAAGTGCTAAAAGGTTTGTTGGCAGCAAAAAATAATTATGAATTAACAAACTTTATTCAAGTTGAACCAGAAATATTTCGTACAACAGTAATGCATGCGGTAAAAAAATATCAACAGCCTAAAGAGGTAAGTGATAATGTTCAATTGGAAATTAATAGAATAGTAACTGTTGCAGCAAAACATAATAAGAAAACGGAAATATTTAAACAAGCAACCAGCAAAATTATAACGGCTATTAGTGTTTTAGCAGTTGGGGCGATTAGTGTTGCAACAGCCGGGGCTACATTTGCTTTTATGGTAGTCCCGGCTTCTATTCTAGCAATAGAATATGCTCCCAAAATAGGAGAGAAGATGGGGGGGGTGATTCTTAGTGCTGATAAATCGATGAGTGAGGAAGAACAAAAAATTACTACTCTAAAAACTAATTTGTTAAAAAATAATAAAGAATTTTTGACCAAACAACAATCTGTAGAGCATAATGTTGCAAAGGAACATCTATTGAGTAGTGGGGTAAAGTCTGTAGTTAATCAAAAATATAGTACAATAAAGACTCAGCTACAGCCCAACTTGCCTAATAAAAGTTCTTTGCAAAATAGCAAGTCCTCAGGACATGTTAAACAAAGGTAATAATATGCTAGTAACTTGGATTCTCCTTATATTTGCCGGATTATTTGAAATAGGTTTTTCTATATCGTTGAAATTATCAGATGGGTTTACCAAAATAAAACCTATTATAGCTTTTATTGGCTTTTCAATATTAAGCTTTATTTGTCTTAGTAAAACTCTAGATAAGCTACCTCTTGGCACTGCTTATCTTCTATGGACTGGTATCGGAGCGGTAGGAACAGTCATAGTAGGAATAGTGTATTTTAATGAGCCATATTCTGCTATGCGAGTTTTCTTTATTAGTACTATGATAATTTCCATGATAGGTTTGAAGTTATCTTAACTCATTTACCTTATAATCCATGGCAATTTATTGCTTCGTTGACCTATGGGCTTCCTTGCAATGACTTTGAGCAATATTACTTATAATAACTATGATCAGGCTTATTTACCCTAAATTTTGGCAAAGTAAAAATATTATTGCCTATTTATTATTACCATTAAGCTGGTTATATCTTTTTGCTAGTTATCTACGAAGGATCACAGCTTGCCCAATAATATTTCCTTGTAAAGTAATTTGCGTTGGTAATATAAGCATCGGGGGTACTGGTAAAACTCAAATAGTAATCTTCCTTGCTCAACTATTGAAAGCTATTAATATTGATTTTATAATTATCACTAAAGGTTATGGCAGTAATCTTCAAGCAGCATTGTTAGTTGAAGCACACCATACAGTAGCAGATGTCGGGGATGAAACAGTAATGCTGTTAAAATATGGTAAAGTCATTGCCGCAAAGAAAATTCAAGATATAGAGCCTTTTATAGAAAGGATTAAGCCAAAGGTGATTATAGTAGATGACTCGATGCAGAATCCTAATTTTCATAAGGATATTGTTATTCTGTCAGTTGATGCTAATAGATTATTTGGCAATGGGTTCTTAATTCCAGCTGGTCCTCTGCGTCAATACCCCAAACAAGCTATTGACAAAGCCGATATAGTTATTTCAGTAGGTTCTGATTCTTTTCTCTCATATAAGAAGTATCCATTTCTATACTCAAAGCAGAAGAGTATACAAGCTCAAATAGTTCCCTCTATAAATATCGACAAGACAAAAAATTATTTTGCCTTTAGTGGTATAGGAAATCCTGAAAGGTTTCTCTCTACATTAGAAAATTATGGATTGCAGTTAATCGGTCATAAGATTTTCCCTGATCATCATCAATATTCTGCAGAAGATTTAGAATATTTAAAAGAACAATCAAAAAAATCTAACTCTCTGCTAATAACCACTAGAAAAGATTACGTAAGAATATGCGATACTGATCTGTCCGTAATATGTTGCGATGTGCATTTATTATTAAATAATCAACAATTATTAGTAGATTTAATATATGAAAAAATTATTTAAAAATATTATATATTTACTTGAATATTTTTTTGTTTTAATAGTACTAAAGATACTAGGGGCATTGGGTATTGACAAATCTGTAAATATTTGTCGATACTTAGCAAGGAAAATAGGTCCTTTGTTACCAGTTAATAAAGTTGCAAAAGAAAATATTCAAAATATTCTTGGCAATAATCTATACACAAATGAAGGATCCATAAATTCTCAAGCAATCGTTAATCAAGTATGGGATAATTTTGGCAGTTTTATAGGAGAATTTCCATATGTTAATAAGATGTCAGAGGAAGAATTATCTAGACGAATAGAGATAAGTGGTCTTGAGAATATAATAGAATTCCAGAAATCACAGCAACCATTCTTATTCTTTACTGGACATTTTGCTAATTGGGATTTTGCTCTTAAAATTAGCAATAAATTTTATCATAAATTTGCTATTATCTACCGCAAATTAAATAATCCTTATGTTGACAAACTAATTAACGATACGCGTATAAGTAATGATATAAAGCTAATTCCCAAAGGAACACAAGGGGTAAGAGAGCTAATATCTGCTATTAAATCAGGATATGCAATTGGTATGCTGGTAGATCAAAAAATGAATAATGGTATTGAAGTACCATTTTTAGGGCAGCCAGCCATGACTGCTCAGGCAATTGCTAAAATTGCATTACAGTTCAGCTACCCAATTATACCATTACAAGTGGTTCGCACTAATAGTAATAACAGTTATTTTAAAATTATTATTCATCCGCCAATAAAATTACAAAAAACTAATAATAATCAAACAGATTGTTATAATATAATGGTTACTATTAACCAAATTTTAGGTAATTGGGTTAAAGAAAATCCAGGACAATGGTTCTGGTTTCATAATAGATGGAAGAAGAATCATAATAAATATTCTAAAAATGCATATTCCAAGATTAAGTAATTGCAATTACTTAATAAATATGTATACTCTCCTGCTTTGAAGAATTGATACCGCAAATATACCTGCGGAGATATTCGTCTGCACATTCCTTGTTTTACAGTTAAATGTGAGTCGTAGGTAAAACTTCATAGTACCCTACAATTTTTGTAATAAATACTCTGCAAAGGTATTGTATATGGGAGGTTGAAGTAGTATAAGAGTGTATTTTCTGACTATGCACAATATACTACTTCAGTCACTGATACTAAACTTTTCTTGGAAAAAATCAAGGCTAGAATGTCTTTCTGGAATGATTATGAGTCTAATTGAGAATTGCTCCGTTAGCGGTAAAAACATGGCACTTGGAATTAAGAGTGAAGCTAAACATAGCTCTAGAATTCAAAGAA
>NZ_MWZE01000090.1 GCF_002259525.1 Rickettsia endosymbiont of Culicoides newsteadi
ATCTAAATTCTATGCAAAATTATGAACAAATTGCAGCTTGAAAAATGCAAAAATGGGAAACAAAATTATTATTTTTTGTCTTGATTTTTCAGTCCAGTATCGTTTTCAATGCAAACTATATTTTAATGAATTTGCTTAAAAGTGTAATAATTTCACATCCTACGTCTTTCAAGGATTGTTTTTTTTGAAAATATCATGAATTAATGTGCTTTGGGACATTCGTGTGCAAACAATGTTCATTACGCTGTACTCGCTTATAAAAACAAAGTACAGATAAGCTTTTTGTTACGAATAAATATGTCTATATTACTTATCTTACGCATGGCATTTAAAAGTCATATAGAAAATAGCTTGGCGTCATTGCGAGAGGCTACTTTAGTAGCGACGAAGCAATCTAATAAATGTGGATTGCCACGACCACGTAGTGGTCTCGCAATGACATAATTTATTAATCCATGGAACTCGTTCTGTTTTTACAGCTAGGGTATTAAGAACTAAGAAATTAGATAAAATAGAAGAAGGTAACAAAAGTAGGTTTACAGATTGGATGTTCAAGCTGCAAGAGAGACGAGGTTATAATACTAGTGTAGTAGCCAGTGGCAAATAAATTAGCAAGAGTAGTATTCGCAGTATTGCGAAATGATCAATCATACAGTGAAATAAAAGTATGTTATTAAAAGTTTAATATTAATTATTAATTTATGATGGCTAAATGATTTTTTTAATTAAATTAAGGTTTAAATTTAAAAAAAATCATAGCTGGAATAAAATAATAAAGTAAGGAATTCTTACCAAGGAATATGCGAGAGATGATAATATTGATGGTAAATAAGACAAACCTTAGCTTACGAAAAAACTGTTTAACTCACAGGCTCAAAAGAAGCCGTTAAGGTGATTATGTTAAAGTTCGTAAGTTAGCGAATTCCATCAGGGCTGAAGCACTTTGTTGAGCTTCAAGTCGAATACATGACTGCATTTGCTTTTTTTCTGTCAAGTATTATTTTTTTTCTTGCATTATTGGGTAGATCCATACATGAGTTAATTTACAACTATAGTACTAAGACTTAGGTAAATTAGAAAGATATTCTCCCTTCCAAAGCTCCTGATAAATAATAGGATCAATGTTCCCACCTGATATAAGTACTAAAACTTTCTTAGGTTTCGACTGTTTCTTTAACCAATTTACTACTCCAACCATATTTAAAGCACATGATGGTTCACAGGCAATTCGTAGCAAATGAACCAACCAAGCGGTCCAATAATATATAGAATGTTCATCAGCAAGAAAGAAATCATCGAGTTTATTTAGATAATTAAATGTACGTGATGAAACTGCTAAAGTACGCAAACCATCTGCTACAGTACTTGGTGAATCAGTAAACCTATATATCGAACCTTGCTTAATCGATAAGAAAGCATCGTTAGCATTAAGCGGCTCTGAACCTATCAGCAAGCTGGATGGAGATAGTAATTCTTTCGCTAAATATGATCCTGAAAGCAACCCCCCACCTCCACAAGAAGCAAAAATGGCATCTGGACTGAATCCTAGTTGTTGCAATGCTTCATAACACATCGTACCAGCCCCAGCTATACTAGAATCACTATCGGAAGGATGCAAATAGTAAAAATCATTTTCTATGTCACTCTTTGCTTTATCTTCTGCCATTTGTCTAGTTTTAGTTAGTATAACCTCTGCTCCATAATATTTTGCTGTTTGTTGTTTAATTGGAGAGGTATTTTCTGGTAAATAAATTCTTGCATTAAGGTTAAGGGTTTTTGCTACCCAAGCAAGACCAATTCCATGATTACCTGTACTATATGCAACAACTTTATTTGGTAAACAATTTTGTTCTTGCAACTCTAATAAGTGGTTTAATACCCCTCTAACCTTGAATGCTCCGGTTTTTTGTAACGAGTCTATTTTAAAGAAAATTTCATGACCGAGCATTTTATCTAAAATTTCAGATTGAACTATTGGGGTCAAATGAAGATATTGTTTTACCCTATTGCTTGCTATTGATATGATATTGGAAGATTGAGGTGATGAAGGCATATATAAAACTAAATGTAGCTTGAAATCATAGTAAGGCGATATTATATAGTTACTATCCTCTTTAGTATATAAATTTCTTAAGGTTTTTTAATATGACAAATAAAGAAAAATTGCCCTTAATCGCATTAAAAGACATGGTGATCTTTCCCGGTATGGTTGCTCCTGTATTTGTCGGTAGGACTAAGTCTCTAAAAGCCTTATTTGAAACTAAAATTATAGATAATAATAGATATATATTACTGGTATTACAAAAACAACAAGATCAAGATACTCCAGATATTCAAGATCTCCATTCTACAGGAGTAATTGCTAAAATTATACAAACAGTAAGGTTACAGAATAATGCCAAAATTCTAGTTGAAGCAATCGATAAGGTTACCCTACATAACATCACTAATAAAGAGATATTTGAAGCTGAATATAGCATACTACATGATGAAGAGGTAATTGATGTAGAATCTTTAAAAGTTTCCACAGCAAATGTTATCGAGTTATTTACAAAATATACTAAGACTCATAAAAAAATTAATCCAGAAATAATAGAAACGATAACTGGTGAAATAGCAAAAAATCCAACAGATTTTAGTTATGTCACTAATGTACTAGCTTCTTATTTGACTGTACCATTAATAATAAAACAAACTTTGTTAGAGGAGACCAAACCTCAATCACGAATTAAAACTATAATAGATACATTAACATCTAGTATGGCTCAAATAGATGCAGAGCAAGCTTTACAATTGCGAGTAAAAAAACAAATTGAGAAAACTCAGCGTGATTATTACTTGCACGAACAAATGAAAGCTATACAAAAAGAACTCGAACATGATAAATCTGATTTCTCTGATATAGAAAAAAAGATTAAAACCTTAAAACTTTCAAAAGAAGCAAAAGAAAAAGCTGAAGCAGAACTGAAAAAGCTAAAGCTTATGAATCAAATGTCAGGTGAATCATCAGTTGTTCGTAATTACCTTGATACATTATTAGCCATGCCATGGGGGAAATTTGATAATAATAAAACTGATATAAATAAAACTAGAGAAATTTTGGATCGTGATCACTTTGGTCTTGAGAAAGTCAAAGAGCGTGTTATTGAATATTTAGCAGTGTTACAACGTTCTAAAAAAATTAAAGGACCTATATTATGCTTAATCGGTCCACCAGGAGTTGGAAAAACCTCATTGGTCAAATCCATTGCTGAAGCGATGGGTAGGAAATATACTAAATTTGCTCTTGGCGGTATTAGAGATGAATCGGAGATTAGGGGACATCGAAAAACATATCTTGGTTCTATGCCAGGAAAAATTATAAATTTAATAAAAAAAGTTAAAACTAATAACCCCGTTATGTTATTAGATGAAATTGATAAAATGGGTTCTGATTTTCGAGGTGATCCGGCTTCTGCATTACTTGAAGTCTTAGACCCTGAACAAAACAGTCATTTCGTTGATCATTATTTAGAAGTAGAATATGATTTATCAGAGGTAATGTTTATTGCAACAGCTAATTCTTATAATCTGCCCAGAGCTCTAATTGATCGTATGGAGATCATTAACATTTCTGGTTATGTTGAAGAAGAAAAATTACAAATTGCCAAAAACTACTTAATACCAAAGCAATTGAAAATGCATGAAATGAAGAAAAATGAACTCACTATTGATGATGGAGCAATTTTAGAATTAATCAGATATTATACCAAAGAATCAGGAGTAAGATCGCTTGAGAGAGAAATTGGCTCTGTTACAAGAAAAGTATTGCAAAGAATTTTGAGTAACAAAAAAATAAAAAACATATCAATATCATCTGCTAATCTTGAAGAATATTTAGGAGTTAGGAAATATAATTTTGGTCTAGCTGAAAAAGAAGATCAAATAGGTAGTACTACGGGACTTGCTTATACAGAAGTTGGCGGAGAATTACTTACCATTGAAGCCTTGTCATTTCATGGCAAAGGAGACATTAAAACTACTGGTAAACTTGGGGATGTAATGAAAGAATCTGCTCAAGCAGCCTATAGCTGTTTTCGTTCTAGAGCTAGTAGTTTTGGATTAAAATACGAAGATTATAAAGATATTGATATCCATTTGCACGTACCGGCTGGAGCGATTCCAAAAGATGGCCCATCTGCTGGATGTGCAATATTTACCACTATTGTTTCACTTATGACCAAAATACCGGTAAACAGAACTGTAGCAATGACTGGAGAAATCACCCTAAGGGGAACAGTATTACCAATTGGGGGACTAAAAGAAAAATTATTAGCTGCCAGCCGAGGTGGTATACAAACGGTGATAATACCTCAAGATAACGTTAAAGACTTAGAAGATATTCCACCGAATATAAAAAAGAGTTTAGAAATTTTATCAGTATCAACTGTAGATGAAGTGCTAAAATTAGCTTTGGTCAATAATAATTTTACAGTTACTAACTAAAAATAGGTATGATTATATAGTCAATTCAGGAGAATTTGGGGCTAGGAACGATGGAGCGACGCCTATAAGTAATAGGCAAGCATTGAGTGACGACGTCACCAACTTCCCATTGACTATAGAAAACTCTCTCAAGAATCAGCAATAACATCATCCTTCTTATTGTCTAGTTTCGAAATAGGTCTATCCCAATTCTTTAAACCATTTGAGTATACATCATGAAAATTATGACAAAGATTTTCAATTGCTTGCTCATAAGCAATAAGTTCTGGTATAGTCCAATTAAACTGGACAAAAATATCATATGCACTATTTATCTCAGTATTAATATCAGCAAATTTCACGTTAGAGAATAATTTTCTTAGTTTTGTTTCCTGTGCCTTTTTATATTCATCATGGTTTGCTGTACCAAATTCTGCTATATTATGCATCTCTCTAGTTCTGATTTGTATTTCTATATTACGTCCATAAATATCAACTAACGTCAATTCGGGATAAGGGATAAGAAAAAATAAAGGAGATATAGGAGTTGCAAGGAGTTAATGCCTGTGATAAATGTTTTTTT
>NZ_MWZE01000091.1 GCF_002259525.1 Rickettsia endosymbiont of Culicoides newsteadi
CTTTCCCACAGCCCAATCTCTCTCTACTATTGTTTTTCCAAGAGTTTTCGCTAATTCATCATTTTGTTCTTTCAGCATATTAATTTGTTCCTGATATTTACTTACCAGTTTTGCTGGTTCAAAAGCCAATGCTGCATTTGATATAAATTGTTTTTTCCAATTACTAATTGTCTTTGAGTTTATCTCATATTTTGATGCTATCACTGATAATGGACTCTCTTCTTTCAGCACTTCTAATACTATCCTAGTTTTTTCTTCAGCACTAAAAACTCTTGCTTTTTCTTTTGTCATTTTTTCTCCTAATTTTTTCTTATTATTTTATCTTAATTAGGAAACTTTTAACTCTATTTTTTTGTCCATTTTCTTCAGTCCATTATAGTTCCACCTGCAACATCTACACCCTCATTATTCTCTTCTCCTGCCATAATCCCTCAATTGCTATTTTTTAATTATTATAACATATTTTTTACCCTCACTAATATAAATTCTCAGAATATTAAAGGAAAGACAATATGAATTAACTGAATTAATTAAGAGTTATGACAAAGTAGATGATAAGCTTTCTAAAAAGCTTGCAGAGCTTATAAGTATCAGCCAAAACGCCTATGAAACTTTTAAAGGTTCGACAATTGTTGAAAAAAGGGAATTATTAAATTTTATATTTTCGAACCTAACACTCGAGGGCTGTAAGCTGCATTACGTTCTGGCTTTTCCATTCACAGAAATGCAAAAAGTAGCAAATTGTGCCGAATGGCGGGGCGTAGTGAACAGTTTCCGAACCCAGCCAGACACTAAATTGCTTGTAATTCAAACGCTTACACTCCATTATTAGAGCTTCGTTACCTCGTATTGCAACTCCATATTTTTTCCACAAAAAGCCATCGAAAGTTTAATGATTTTCTTGACGTGTTTGTGTTCTTTAACTTTTACATCATATTGTTTGTCTATAATTTGATTCAATCCTATTTGGGCTACTGAAGCTAAATCTTCTATATTTTTGGCAATCTTGTATTCAATAATAATAGCATTATCTTCTTTGCCAACTTTAGGGATCATGATAATATCAGCTCGTCCACTACCTGATTCCTGTTCACTGGTTATGATGTAGCTAGAAGATAACATGTTAACAAGTCCTAGCATAAAGCCACTATAAAATAACTCTGCCTTTTTCTCTCCTGTTTGATGAAAACTGGTAGAATTTTGCAATAACTCTTGTAACCGTTCTTTAAATTCCTCTAAGCGGCAGATAGGTAGTAAACTAGCAAGAGGAAAATACACAGAAGTATCAACTTGTAACTTATTACTAACCCATTGTAATAATCTGTTTTCATATATAAATTTTACTTCTTCATTAGGCACAGATAATTCGTAAATATTTTTTGCTGATTCTATAACAGTGGGATTTAAGTAACCGCTAAATAGCAATAGACTGAATAATCCTGATCGTGAGTTAATATCACTGAAACTTATTTGTTTAGTAATCGAGGAAACAATAATTTTACCGCTAGCAAGTTGTTGCAAGTCTTCTTGCATTTCATCTGACAATAACGCCTTATCTATCAGCGAAGTCCCGCCACTATCTAACCAATAATGATCGAGCTTACCTTTATGAGATAAACATTGCATTATTGACCACGGATTGTAAATGACCTCTCCACCAAATGTGTAACCATTATACCAATCTTGAATTTCTTCAGGACTCGTTTCAGTTGGCACTTTTGTTAATAACTCATCAATTTCTGTTTGGGTAAAGCCATAGAACTTAGAAAAATCATCATCAAGTAAAGTATATTCACTAACATTATTCAAATCTGAAAATAAATTAGCCTTAGCTATCCGTAATATCCCAGTAATTACTCCTTTCTCTAAGTATGGATTGCTCTTTAAGGTGCTACCAAACATACCACGAAATATTTCAAGTACCTGTTCAAACTCTTTTGATTTATCACCAAATTTAATATAGGAACTATTAATCGGTGTGTCATATTCATCAATCAATATATAGACTTTTTGATCAAAATGTTTAAAGAGTAGTTTACTTAAGAAAGATAAACTAATTTTCAACTGTGCTAATTCTACCTTACCTATTAAATAATCTTGAAAATTCTTTTGTTCTTCTACACTAATTTTATCACTACTTTCTAAATATTTATGATGGTCATAAGCATTTTTAACATTTATTCTTATCCCACTCTCAATCTCTTGGTAACTACTGCCCTTAACATCTTTAAAATTTATTGAAATAACCGGAAATTGACATTGTTGAGCCATGGCGTATTCATTACTATTAATCTTTAAAGGTTTTAGGGTCTTTTTGCCTTTAAACCCTAAATCTATTATACCTCCAAGGAATAACTTGTTATTTATCTTCTGCTTCGGTGGTAAAGGTACACCTTTTTCGTCTACTTCAATTTCAAAGAACTTGCGAAGCATATCCATATTCAAGCTCTTACCCCAACGTCTTGGTCGAGTGATTAGGATAACATCTCCACTATCTTCTATTATGTCCTTAACAAGTAGACTTTTATCAACAAATACATCACTGTTTAACAGTAATTTCCTAAAATCATCCGTACCCACTAGCATCCTTGGTCGATAATCATTTTTAAGATTTTCTTCTTCTGTCATATTTTTATCTATCTATACCAATTCTTATAATTTAATTTTCTCTAAAACTCAGTTTAAAGCTCAGTTTGAAGCTTTTGCTGATAAAATTTTAATTCATCAAATCTTTTTTTAGCATTTTGGCGCAATATTTCGGTTTTTACCATAATCAACTTATGTGGAGACCCTTTTCTTTCAACAGATAAATTAACAGGCAAATCTAGATCTTTGAACATAGCCATAATATGATCACGAATAGCTGCTAAAATCGGCCATATTTTGGTTATCTCAGTTTTGCAGTGCAAGAAATTGGTGGCGATGACACAATGCTCACATTTACACGGTAATTTAGCGTCAATAGACCAATCATCATTAGAACGCATTCCTAAAGCCAAATTACTATCGATGGTTTTGACTAGATAGGACTTTAATGGTTTGTAATGGACTATATATTCAGAAGGAGCTGTATCTTGCAATTTCAAAAGCAACTCAGCCAAACTAGTATCCGGATATAGTTCTGAATTAGCTATTAAATGTTCAATAATTTTATCTAGTATTGGAATATTTTGAATTGCTGCACATGCTGCAAGGGTTTGATAAAGCGTGCCAATCCTCTTAGGCAAAGATTCCTTAAGCTTTACAGGTTTCTGCCATTTATATGTTTCTTTATCGCTAGCAATAATGCCATTACTTTGAACATCCAATAATAGCTCTACAATTGAAGCTGCACCGCCATAATATAAGAAATTTTGTACAAAAGAATGGATTTCTTTTGTAAAACAATCTTTGCTATGTCTTGCATGATTTTTCCAATTATTCAAAAGATCTGTGCACCAGCTAATGCCGTATTGAATTTGCAATTTAACAAGCAATTTTACGATATCAGAATTTAATATCTGCCATTCAAAATGAGATAAAATTGATAGTGCAGTGTCCTTATCCTTAATATAAAGAGCAATATTTGCTAATATAGCAAAATCACTTTTGTCTTTTTTGTAAAATGTTCGATGCAGATATTTCCCAGCTTTTGCTATAATTTCCATAGCTTTTTGTTCATTGCCTGGACTGGTGGTAAGTACAGATAACTCATCTATAGCATTATCATAATTCAGCCTAAAATGCATCGGAATTTGACTCGATTCAGGCCATAATACAACAGCAGCCCGTCTGTACCAATATTCCATGGTATTGCCATAATTTCCCATATAACCCTCGTACTCCGTGTTATACGGTTCAAGAGATTCCGTTTCTTTTGTTAAGCAAATCTCATCCTCACCAATATTACATTCATCAAAGGGTAATTTTTTATTATTTGAATCTATCCAATAAGACAAAGTTATTTCATTATCAATAAGTTCATCAATTATTGGATTACGATCATTGCCATCGGTAGTCCAAGATTGCTGAATTTCAACTAAAGCAAGATAAGGAATTAAGCTTAACTCGCGTGCTACTACATAAAGTGCAAAAACGTTTGTACGATCAGCCCCTTTGAGCATACTCAAGTGCAAACTATGTTCTGTGTAACTATGGTCTAGAAAATACACAAGCTTTTTCGGTTGTTTATTTTCTAGCTCTATAGCAAAATAATCTTGAATAGCCTCTGTTAATTGTCGATTTACATTTTTTATGTTGCAAATTTCTTCTGATTTTAACACCAAATTATAAGTTAAAGCAATGCGATATCCTTGCTTAATTTTTTCCACTTTGTGTTTACAATCTGCGTAAAAACCTATACATTTAGCGTTACTTTGGTCAATATTTTCGGAAGAAAAAATATGCTTTTTCTTACCATGCTCAATGATCAAATCTCCACTAATATGCGGCGATGGTAACACAACTACTAGACTAGCAACCATATTCTCCAATTTTTCCGAGTCTTGATGCATATCAAAAAACTGCCCTGGCTGATAAATTAACATATTATGTAAATGGGCAGTCAAAACACTATCTTCACTAAGCCCTAAACTATCCCGCATTTTGCTCAGCATAGATGTTAAAGATTGTTCATTGATGGTGATATGTAATTTATCAGCTTTGATCTCGTAACTATTGCGAATATTTTTATCTAATATTGTTTGGTCACGCAAACCAAATTGAGCCTTAGAGGAAATATTTATTAATTTTTGAATATATTGCTGATTAATAGGGAAAGTCATTGGTCCTAGCCCATCAACTTCTATATTAATATCTGCAGGGTTTAACTCACCATTGGTACAAAATTGTACTTTATTTTTACCTTTACCTTGCAAATCATCTTTTGTAAGTAGCCTAGCAATTCTTTCTAATATACTATTTTCCATATTTACTCTTTTATACATACTGGACTGAAAAATCAAGACAAAAAAATAATAATTTTGTTTCCCATTTTTGCATTTTTCAAGCTGCAATTTGTT
>NZ_MWZE01000092.1 GCF_002259525.1 Rickettsia endosymbiont of Culicoides newsteadi
TGACCTTTATTGAGCAAAGTGATAAAATAGAGTTAGAAAAAATATTAAAAAATAGTTTAACTAAAGAAAAAGGAGAAGAACTTATGCCTAGTATAGCTCAAGTATGGAAAGAAGAAGGGATTCAAATCGGACTCCAAGATGGTATCAAAATTGGAGAGGCTAGAGGAGAAGCCATAGGCGAAGCTAGAGGTAGAGCCGAGGGTGAAACTAAATTAATAAAAATGATGATAAACAATGGTAACTCTATTGAAGAAGTAGCGAGAATGACTAGATTATCTATTACAAGAATCAATGAATTATTGAAAGTACAGTAAACTGGCACTTATTAGCAAGGCATTACTTTAGTAGCAACGAAGCAATCTAATGAATGTGGATTGCCACGACCTAGTTGTGTGGTCTAGGTAAAAAACGTCTTGTACTTTTCTGAAATTTTTTAATTGCCAAGGTGTTTAATGCTAATAAAGTTAGCTATAATTTACAAACAACTAAGAACTCTATAGGTATCAAAATTATGTTTAAGCAATTAACTAACTTAATCGTATTAGTTTTATCGATTAATACAACAACAGGGTATGCAGAAGATAATCCAACTAAAGTTAATGAAAACGAAATGAACAAAACAATAAGAATACCTGCTCCTATTAAATTTCCTTTATTTAAGGAAGATAAAAAAGATATAGACAGACTTATAAAGAAGTTTAATAACAAGAAAAAACGAGAAATTGTTTTTTCAATATCTAGTGAAGAACCGTTAAATAAATGGCGTCCAGATTTAACTCAAACTATTCATGACACTCCGCGTGTTAACTGTTTTAGTCAAACCCCATGTATTAACCCAGATTATATACCTATTGGCATTAGAATGCCTGAAGATGATGAATATTTTTATGTAAGAGAAAATGAAACTAGTCCGGTGAGACGTTATAAGAAAACCTTAAGGCAAAAGATGGAATCGAAAATTAAATGCATATACTATTAGACCTCTTGCATAACCTAAAGATAACTGAGGAATTTTTAGGAAAAACGAAGTTGAATACCGCAGCGGACGAAGATGTACATGAGGAACGGAGACGAGTTTTGACAACAAAATTACCAATTAGATTAGGTTATGCAAGAGGTCTAATGACATTGGTTATTTTTTACAACTTTTAAGCTACCACAATGACTTCTAAAACTGCTTCCTTTTCTAACTAAGTATATAGAAAATACCTGAATAAAAATAATAAAAATATTTTTCATAAAATACTTAGTGCATATCATAATTAGTATATACTAAAATTATCTAAGGATAAGAGTATAGTCAATTCAAAAGGATTGGGTGCTAGACGTCACCAACTTCTCATTGACTATAGCTACCAAAAAAATAACCTATTGTAAAAAAGATGATTGATATAAACCAGCAACAAATACTAAATAAAATTTCCAGTATTACCTTTAGTGACAATACGAAATTAATCGATATTATATCTAATATTGTAATTAAGGATAAAAATATTGGATTTGCAATTGATATTTTTGGCAAGAACCCTAAGGAAGTCAATGAAATAAAAATTAAAGCTATCAATAAATTAAATGAAATAGCTAATATTGGTAAAATCACTATAGTTTTAACTAGTAGCAAAAATTTATCTAAAAAATCAACTAGTCCAAAAATTAGGCATTTCATTGATGGAGTAAAAAAGGTAATATTGGTGGCATCTGGTAAAGGGGGAGTTGGCAAGTCTACTATAACCGCATTGATAGCCGAGCAGCTAAATCTGGAAGGATATAAGGTAGGAATAGTAGATGCTGATATTTATGGACCATCAATTCCGCAAATATTTGGTATTAGTGATGTGCCAGAAATAGTGTATAATAAAATGACCCCTTTAAAATCGCGGGGGATTGAAATTATTTCTATTGGATTTCTTATTCAGAATAATTCTGCCATTGTGTGGCGTGGTCCAATGGCTAGCAAAACCATTTACCAGCTATTATCTCTCACTCATTGGCAGGAGTTAGATTATTTAATTATTGACATGCCACCCGGTACTGGTGATATTCACTTAAGCATTTTAGAGAATTATCACTTAGATGGAGTAATAATAGTAACTACTCCGCAAAAGATGGCGGCAATAGACGTAGTTAGGTCGATTGATTTATACAAAAAATTTAATTTACCAATTTTAGGTATTATAGAAAATATGAGCTATTTAGTTGAAGCAAGTTCAGGAAAGAAAATCGAGATATTTAGTGGCAATAGTGGAGAAAATTTTGCCAAAGAATATAATATACCCTTAATCTGTAAGATTCCTATTGAACCAAAATTATCCTATAATTGTGACAATAGTATTAGTCTTACCGATATAATTAAACTACCAATAAAACAATTTGTTTAATAAGTAGGATTATATGTCAAACATAATCAAAATAGAAGAAGTGCCAGCTATAAAAAGACCTGATTGGATAAAGGTTAAAGCACCAAATTCGTATCAATATCATGAGACAAGAAAGATAATTGAAAATTTAAAATTAAACACAGTCTGTCAAGAAGCAGCCTGCCCTAATATCGGAGAATGTTGGGCAAAAAAACACGCTACAGTTATGATTTTAGGCTCTGTTTGTACTCGTGCTTGCCGTTTTTGTAATGTTAAAACTGGTCGCCCTGATTTACTCGATCCGCATGAACCACAAAGATTAGCTCAAGCTGTGATGAAATTAGGACTTGAACATGTGGTAATTACTTCAGTTGATCGAGATGATTTAGATGATGGTGGAGCTGAACATTTTGCCAATTGTATCAAAGAAATAAGACTAGCTTCACTTAGTACCACAATTGAAGTTTTAACACCCGATTTCCTTAAGAAAGAAGGAGCCGCTGACATAATAGCATCAGCAAAACCTGACGTCTATAATCATAACGTAGAAACAGTACCTTCTTTATACAAAACTATTAGACCAGGAGCTAGGTACTACAATTCACTAAGTCTTTTGCATAATGTAAAAAAATTAGACCCTGAAATTTTTACTAAATCAGGTATGATGGTTGGTCTTGGAGAATCGAACGATGAAATTATGCAAGTAATGGACGATTTAAGAGAAGCTAAAGTTGATTTTTTAACTATCGGGCAATATTTACAACCAACCAAAAATCATGCTATAGTTTATAGATATGTTTCTCCAGAAGAATTTAAATATTTTGAAAGAGTTGCCAAAGTTAAAGGATTCTCAATGGTTTCTGCCAGTCCATTAACTCGTTCTTCTTATCATGCTGGTGAGGATTTTCAAAAATTGAAGGATAATATTAGACTTCCCGCATAAGTCTATCAAATCCCAAAATTACTGTAAACATTATAGAAAATGAAAAAAATATCTAAAAAGCATAATACAAAATTATCAGTGATAATATCATTTTTACTCGGTATTGCTACCGGAGTAGGCTATAATGAAATAAATGATACAGCTTCTTGGCATAGTTTTCATACTGAAACTGATAATTTGAATGTCTGCTTTACCCCTCCATCCGGTTGTGGCTCATTAATAGCAGAAGAAATATCTAAGGCTAAGGATAGTATCTATATTCAAGCATTTGGCTTAACTTCGCAAAAGATAGTTGATCAATTAATTAAGGCGAAACAAAACGGTGTTGAAGTAAGGATATTATTAGATCGTAGTAACTTACATGATAGATATTCTAAAATGCATGAATTAAAACGAGCTGGTATTGATGTATCAATAGATAAAGTACCAGGTATAGCTCACAACAAAATTATGATTATTGATAAAAGCAAGGTGATTACCGGTAGCTTTAATTTTACTAACGCAGCTGATAATAGAAATGCTGAAAACGTTTTGTTAATAGAAAATAGTGATATTGCAGAAACTTATCTGCAAAGTTGGCTTAGTCGTCGAGCAAAGAATTAATAGGCTCTGTCAATGGCGTCTTTTATAGTCAATTCAGGGGAATTGGGTAGCAGGAGCGACGCCTATAAGTAATAGGCGAGCGACGAGTGACGACGTCACCAACTTCTCATCAATTGACTATACCATCTTCTTATGGATGTTAACGTTCAGTCCATCAACGTTTCAAACGTTGGGTTATTTCTAATATATAATGTATATTACCATCATTATGTAGGTAAGCTTCTTTAACTATTTTATAACTTAATTGATACTTTAAGCATAAGTGTTGTATTCGGTCAATGCTTCTCATTGATGAAGTAATAAATATTCTACCTTTATGTGACAGTAACTTAAAACCTTTTAACATAATAGCTGTTATGAGTTTATTATCAACATCATAAAAAGTATGGCTAATTGCTCTTCTTTCAGGTGGTATAGTTTTAAATTCATCCTTTGATAAATTATCCCAAGGAGCCCCTGAAACAATTATATCTATCTTACCTACAAAATTTGGCAGTAAAGGAGATACCCCCTCTCCTTTAAATAAATACACATTTTTTGTAATACCATTAAGTATCAAATTATCTGTAGCACATTGTATCGCATACTTACTGATATCACTTCCAATAATTGTATCGGCACCATTTTTTGCAGCTATTATACCTAAAGCAAAGAATCCAGCTCCTATATCTGCAACCACCTTACTTTCTACTAAATTGTTATCTATTAAAAACTCTGCAAACATTTCAGTCAACTTTCCAGGAGGATAAACATTAACATTCTTGATAATAAAATTATTGTTAAGAACCTTTACCTGATATGGTACCTCTTTATCAATTATACTTGATATATATTTTTCTGCCTCTGGATTTATTTGTGCCATAGATTTCATACTTAATAACCATAAAACTTTAAATTAGTCTATCATCTTTTTAACTTCCTTCTATGACACATTTAGAGTTTTTTACAATATACGTCAATTCGGGATAAGGGATAAGAAAAAATAAAGGAGATATAGGAGTTGCAAGGAGTTAATGCCTGTGATAAATGTTTTTTT
>NZ_MWZE01000093.1 GCF_002259525.1 Rickettsia endosymbiont of Culicoides newsteadi
GCTACTTTAGTAGCGACGAAGCAATCCATGAGAATTAGTATAGATACATCAAGACTATATGGATTGCTTCGTAGGCTTACGCCTTCTCGCAATGACGTTTTTATGCTGCTTAATACTTATCTATGCCTAGAGCTATACGTAGCAGTTTTTCATCTTAGTTTTAGCGAAGACAAACCAATTAGAGCAAATATTATAGCTATAATCCAGAAACGTATCACAACTTTTGACTCTGACCAGCCATGTTTCTCAAAATGGTGATGCAACGGAGCCATTTTGAAAAGTCTTTTACCACGAGTAGCTTTAAAATAATATACTTGAATAATTACTGATAAAGTTTCAATAACAAATAATCCACCAATAATTGCTAGAACAAATTCGTGTTTGGCAATAACGCTAACAACACCAAGAGCACCACCGAGGCTTAGGCTACCAGTATCTCCCATAAAGATTTCTGCTGGCTGAGCATTAAACCATAAAAATCCTAGGCTAGCACCAACAATTGAAGCACAGAAGATAGTTAATTCAGAAATATTTGCTACATAAATAATTTGCAGATAATTTGCATAGAAACTATTACCCACCAAGTAAATAATTAAGGTAAAAGAACCTGCAGTAATAGCAATCGGCACGATGGCAAGACCATCAAGACCATCAGTTAGATTCACCGCATTTGATGCCCCAACTATAACAAACATACTAAAAGGAATGTAAAATAATCCCAAATCAATCAATAAATTCTTAAAAAATGGAATAGTCAGCAGGTTATTTCCTTGATTATTGGCATCCCTTAACAATAAACAAGCAATTAGACAAATAGTAAACTGAAATAATAATTTCTTCTTACCACTAACTCCTTTATGGTGGTTTTTTGTTACTTTAGCGTAATCATCCATAAAACCAAGTATACCAAAGCTAATAAAGACAAATAACACTATCCATATATATTTATTAGTAAGGTCAGAAAATAAGAGAGTAGAAAGACAAACGGTGAGGATAATCATTATCCCACCCATAGTTGGTGTCCCTACTTTTGCTTTGTGGGTTTCTGGCCCGTCATTACGAATTGGTTGACCATATTTTTGTAAATCTCGTAAAACTCTAATTATCCTAGGTCCTATCAAAAAAGAAATAGTCAAACTAAATAATATGGCAAGTCCGATACGAAAAGTAATATAGTGGAATAAATTTGCGACATGCAACTTATGTATATAGGGGGCAAGAAGGTTGTATATCACTAGTGTAACTCAAAAGATTGGATGATTTTACTAAGTTGGGTACTGTTTGACCCTTTTATTAAGATTAATTCATTGCCCTTAAGTAATTTACTTAAGTTTTCTATTAACAGATCAACATTATCAAAATGTATTTTTTCTATTTCATCTGGCAAAGATTGATAGATATATTGGGTATTATTGCCTACTAAAAAAACTCTGTTGGCACCAGAATCGAGAATTGCTGGTATTAAATCTTTATGGAATTTTATCGAATTGTCTCCCAATTCTAACATATCACCTATTATAGCAATTTTTTTCTTACCACTAAGCTGTTTTAGATATAATAAAGCAGCTTTTACTGATTCTGGATTAGCATTATAATAATCACATATAATTTGGTAGTCCTGACCATGATATTTGGCATTGATTAGCTTACCCCTACCATCCATTAATAATATTTTGCTTAATTGTCTTGCTGCTACATTAATATCTAAGTTCAATATGGCTGACATCTGAAGAGCTATAGTATAATTTCTAGCATAATGTTCTGGTACAAGGGGAATCTCGATATCTATTTTAGTATTATGAATCGAATAACGTAAACGAACTTGTTGGGTAATTTGTTGATATTCATATGATATTAAGCTACAATCTGCATATGGTGATGTGCCAAAACTATATATATTATTAATCGATAATTGCTTAAGATTTTGTAAAACTCGGTTATAATATGGGCTATCTAAATCTATAACAGCTATACCATCTTTTGACATTCCTTCAAAAATTTCACATTTAGCATCAACCAAATGCAGTTGAGACTGAAAAAATTCAAGATGAGCTTCTGATATTGTAGTAATGACTGATATATCAGGTCTAACCATTTTTGTTAGAGTTCTTATTTCTCCTGGATGATTCATACCCATTTCAAAAACAGCATATTCTATATCATCCGGTAGAGAAGCAAGATTTATAGGTACACCAAGATGGTTATTGAAATTTCCTCGACTAGCAAAAGTAGAGCCAAAGTGACTTAGTACAGTTTTGATTGCTTCCTTAGTTCCAGTTTTACCACTACTGCCAGTAACCCCAATAAACTTCGCCTGGGATTTCTGCCGTTTATACTCTGCCATCTGATGCAAAGCAGTTAAGGTATCAGGAACCATAATTACTTTTTCATCAGGCAGCCCTGTTATTTCCTGACTAATAATTACCGCATTTGCCCCACGTTCTAGAGCATGTAACGCATAATTATGTCCATCATTAGCTCCTTTAAGAACAATGAACAAATCACCATCTGTAACGGAATTAGAATTGAATTGAACTTGTCCACCATGAATATCAGGATGTACCTCTATATTCAATGCATTATTCAAGTCTCTTGCTGACCAAATCATTATATTATATCTTACGTAAAGTTCAAAAATGAGAGTTTACAGAAAAAAGTTAAAGTACAAGACGTCATGTCATTGCGAGACCATGTAATGGTCGAAGCAATCCATTTTTTGTTACTTTTATGGATTGCTTCGTCGCTAGCCACTCCTCGCAATGACGCTTATACTTTAACTTTTTCCATGAACGCTCACATTCAAGACAATTCTTACCCCAATTTTGCTTTAATTGTCAATAAGTTTATTTTCTAGGAGGCTGCCTACAATAACTAATTAATTATATTTTGAGCTATTTTTCGGCGAGAATATATATGATTTTTGTAGGAATAGTGTACCTATTTCAAAAAAATCATGTTTATTCGCAGTCAAAAAGAGCCAAATATAGAATTACTTTCGTTGTTGTAGGCAGCCTCCTAGAGCTTTATTGGCTATATCGAAGTCGTTAAAGGGTAGTTTTTTATTACCGATTATCTGATAATTTTCGTGACCTTTGCCGGCAATTAGCAAAATATCATCTTTTTGTAAATTATGTATCGTCTCAGTAATTGCTATTTTTCTATTTTTTATTTCTATAAAACTATTAGTGATCGCTATAATAGCTGGTATAATTTGCTGCCGTATTAATTTTGGATCTTCGTTTCTTGGATTATCATCAGTAATAATAATCTCATCAGCAATTTTCGCCGCAACTTGCCCCATTAATGGTCTTTTACTGCTATCTCTATCACCACCACAACCAAAAATTACTTTTAATAACCCCTTATCTGATTTTATTTTTCTTAACTCCAGTAAACTTTTTTCCAAAGCATCTGGGGTATGAGCATAGTCGATAAACACATTACTATTACCTACTCTCTCTAAACGCCCTTTAACTGCTTTAACTTGCGATAACTTCGATATAACTTGTTCCAAAGGAAAGCCAGTCAAATGCACCATCATAACGGCAATCAGTAAGTTACTAGCTTGAAAACTACCAACTATATCAGTAGTAAAATTATATTTTTGCCCTTTATAGTCACAAACCTTATTTCCAGGAACCTTATGTCCAGGAATTATACTGTCGATAATTTTCAGATCGCCATTCATACCCACTGTTAAAAACTTTATATTACGTTGTTGTAAATAATGTTTAATATAATCTAATTGTGCTATTTCTGAGTTTAACACAGCCGTTCCTGTTGGCAATAAATTATCTGTAAATAATTTTAGTTTGGCTAAAAGATAATTAGCCATATTTTGGTGATAATCAAGGTGATCTTGACTAAAACTAGTAAAGCAAGCAGCATTTACTTTTACACCACATAATCTTTGTTGATCTAAACCATGGCTAGAAGCCTCAAAAGCTACATATTTTGTGTTATTCTCAGCTAGCTTATGTAAAATATGTCTAAAAGTTATAGGGTCAAGAGTAGTGAGAGCCGGGGATTTGTCTAAAATGTCTTGAACACTTAAATCCAAACCACTGGCACATTCTACGCCAATAGTCCCAATAGAACAACTTGGTACTCCTAATAATGTATATAGTTGCCTACAATATGATACTACCGAGGTTTTACCGTTAGTACCAGTAGCAGCTATCATATATGATGGTAATAATGGGTAGAGAATATTAGCAGCTTGACTCAGTGCCAACCGTGCATCACTCACAAGATTTATATGTACATCATTGGCGGTAATATGGGGGTTGTTTAAGCTCTCAGCATCATCTGTAACAATGAATTTCACCCCTTTATTTATTACATCATCGATAAATTTATTACCATCAGAGCTTGCTCCTTTAATCGCAAAGAATATATCGCCAGCTTTAGCTAGTCTAGAGTCACAGCACAAACTGCAAGAATTCATCTGAGAGATAATTTTATTATCAAATAGTTTTTGCATAATTTCTACAATTTAAGTATAGCCTAGGAGGCTGCATCCTAGATGCCTACTTTCGCAGAGATGACAATTTACAACTCAGTGTCACCCCTGCTTCGGTGCGGGGTTTAGATTCCCGCCTACGCGGGAATGATGGTATGGACGAGTGAAGCGAAATATGCTTTACTTGTACGGAGTCAGCTGAAAAATAGTTTTCAGCTGCTCCAAATTAAATAATAATTTAATTAATAGATCCATACCATGATAAATAATAGCATAAAAAATACTATAATAGGAATAGATTTAGCAAAAAATAGTATGCACTTGGTGCAAGTCGATCAAAATGGCAAAAAAATAGGTTACCAAAAAGTTACAAGAGATGAGTTAATAGCCTATTTAAGCAATCTCGATAAAAGTTCATTGGTAGCTATGGAGGCATGTGGAGGAGCTAATTATTGGTCACAGGAAAT
>NZ_MWZE01000094.1 GCF_002259525.1 Rickettsia endosymbiont of Culicoides newsteadi
AAAAAAACATTTATCACAGGCATTAACTCCTTGCAACTCCTATATCTCCTTTATTTTTTCTTATCCCTTATCCCGAATTGACGTAATACCTAACCCAGAATAATTTAAAAATTGCAGAAAAGTACAAGACGTCTATTATAGTTAGTTTAGGAAGATTGGCTATATTAAAGTATATTCAGCTATTGATTGTGACTTTTAATTACTTTGTAAGGGTTGTTTTATATAAATATGTTTGACAAATGTGAAATAATTCGGTAAAGTTGGTTACACTTAGTATCAATTCCCAAAAAATTAATTATCTATCCGGAAATATAAAGAATATTTAATGTTCTGCTAGGAGACTGCCTATGATAATTAATTAGTTATCATAGCTATCCTCCTAGGAGGTTGCCTGCAATAACTAAAGTAATTCTATATTTGGCTCTTTTTGGCTGCGAATAAACATGGTTTTCTTGAAATAGATATACTATTTCTGCAAAAATCATATCTATTCTCGTCGAAAAATAGCTCAAAATATAATTAATTAGTTATCGCAGGCAGCCTCCTAGTACAAATATACACAAGGATTCCCTCGATTGATTTTGACAACAAAATGATCAAAAGTAATGATCAAAAGCAGAATGCTCTGAGAAAACCAAAACGAGCTGGAAAGAATACAGTTTTTAAAAAGTCTCATCTTAATTAAATCTAAAAAAAATAAAATATGACAAGAAATATAGTGACCGACAATAAGGAATCATCTGATAACCATTACAATAATAGTATCAAGTATGATAGCCCTAATAAAGATGGTGTTGTTACCATCAATCTCAAACAATTAAAACGTAAATCACCTGAAGAGTTGCAAGTACAAGCAGAAAATCTTAACATTGAGAACTCTAGTGCTTTGCTAAAGCAAGAGCTAGTCTTTGCTATACTCAAGAAATCTGTTGAACAGGGTGATTTGATTTCAGGAGAAGGTGTACTGGAAATTCTACCTGATGGGTTTGGATTTCTTAGATCCCCAGAGGTAAATTACTCCGCCGGTCCTGATGATATTTATATTTCTCCAAGTCAGATTCGTCGCTTTGGACTACGTACAGGGGACACGGTAGAAGGGCAAATTAGGGCTCCAAAACCAGGAGAACGTTATTTTGCATTACTGAAAGTAAATAAAGTTAACTTTGAAGAGCCTTCTAAGGCATATCATAGAGTACATTTTGATAATTTGACTCCACTTTATCCTGAAAAAAAATTATCATTAGAACTAGAAGATAATAGCAAGGATTTTAGTACCAGAATAATTGAATTGGTGGCTCCTATGGGTAAAGGACAACGGGCTTTGATTGTTGCTCCACCAAGAACTGGTAAAACTGTTCTATTACAAAATATCGCCCATGCTATTACCACCAATAATCCAGAAGTATTTTTAATCGTTCTGTTAATCGATGAACGTCCAGAAGAAGTAACCGATATGCAGCGTTCAGTGCTTGGGGAAGTCGTTAGTTCAACTTTTGACGAACCGGCTATTAGGCACGTTCAGCTTGCAGAAATGGTTATTGAGAAAGCTAAGAGATTGGTAGAGCATAAAAGAGATGTGGTAATATTGGTTGACGCGATAACAAGACTTGCCAGAGCTTATAACACTGTTGTCCCATCTTCTGGTAAAGTTCTCACAGGGGGGGTTGATGCAAATGCATTGCAACGACCAAAAAGATTCTTTGGAGCAGCAAGAAATATTGAGAATGGTGGTTCATTAACTATAATAGGAACTGCTTTAATTGATACTGGTTCGCGTATGGATGAGGTGATCTTTGAAGAATTTAAAGGTACTGGTAATTCTGAAATAGTTCTCGATCGCAAAATAGCTGATAAACGTATTTATCCTGCGATTGATATTACTAAATCTGGCACACGTAAAGAGGAGTTATTGGTTGATAAAGCCATTCTAACCAAAATGTGGGTTCTTCGTAGAATCATTAATCCAATGGGGACTATAGATGCAGCAGAGTTTTTAATTGATAAACTTAAAAATACTAAAACTAATACAGAATTCTTTGATTCAATGAATTCATAAAATACTTTTCAGGAGGAAGTATGACTAAAAAAACAAAAATTGCTTTAATTGGTAGTGGTAATATCGGTGGAACACTTGCCCATTTGATAAGTCTAAGAGAACTTGGTGACGTAGTTATGTTTGATATATCTCAAGGCTTTTCGCAGGGTAAGACTTTAGATATAGCACAAGCTGGAGCTATTACAGGTTCAGATGTAATTAGTACAGGTACTAATGATTATAAAGACATAGCAGGTGCAGATGCAATAATTGTTACAGCTGGAGCACCACGTTTACCCGGAATGAGTCGTGATGATTTAATTAATGTTAATAGCACTGTTATCAAAACTGTTGCAGAAAATATTAAACAATATGCACCGAACGCTTTTGTTATTGTTGTAACCAATCCACTTGATGCTATGGTTTATGTAATGTTAAAGGAAAGTGGATTACCTAGCAATAGGGTAGTCGGTATGGCCGGGGTACTTGACTCAGCCAGATTTAACCTTTTCTTAGCCCATGAATTTAATGTTTCTGTAGAAAATGTTAGTAGTTTTGTCCTTGGGGGGCATGGTGATTCAATGGTTCCTTTGATTAGATATTCGACAATTAATGGGATACCAGTGTTAGATTTAGTCGAAATGGGATGGTCAACGAAGGAACGTGTTAATGAGATAATAGATCGTACCAAAAATGGTGGCGGAGAAATTGTTTCGCTACTTAAAACGGGTTCTGCCTATTACGCCCCGGCAACATCTGCTATCGAAATGTTAGAGAGTTATCTAAAAGATAAGCGCAAAATATTAAGTTGTGCTGCTTATCTTCAAGGGGAATATGGAGTAAACAATATGTATGTCGGTGTACCGGTTATTATTGGTAAAAATGGTGTGGAAAAAATAGTAGAAATAAAATTAAACGATGAAGAGCAAGATTTATTTAACAAATCAGTAGATGGAGTTAGAAAGTTGCTTGAGTCAGTAAAATAGTATGCTCAGTATAATCTCACCAGCGAAAACTCAAGATTTTACTTCTCAAATACTGGGGTTGCCATCGATGCAACCCCATTTTTTTACTAAAACACAAGCTCTTTTACAAATATGTAAAAATTTGTCACAAAATCAGATTAAGCAGTTAATGGGGGTTAGTGATAAACTGGCTGAGCTTAATTATCATAGATTTCAAGATTTCGATAACCAACCTCAGAAGCAAGCGATATTTGCCTATGATGGGGATGTTTACAATAACATTGATAGGAAGAATTTTACCGCGGAGCAGTGGGATTTCTTGCAAGGACACACGTTAATTATATCAGGTTTATACGGTGCACTAAGAGTTTTTGAAAAAATAAAACCTTATCGACTAGAAATGTCAACAAAATTGCCAAATTTTGAAAAATTATCAAATTTCTGGCAAGACGATATTACCAATTATATAAATCAAATATTAGCAACTCATCAAAATAAATATCTAATCAACCTAGCATCCAATGAATATTCCTGCGTCATTAATCAGAATGATCTTAAATACCCAATAATTAATATATATTTTAAAGAAAGAAGAAATAATAAATTACAAATAATAGCAATAAATTCCAAAAAGGCTAGAGGCAGCATGTTTAATTTTATTGCAGAAAATCTTATAGACCTACCGGAAAAATTAAAACACTTCTCTAAACAAAATTATCAATATAGCGAAACCGAGTCTTCCAATAACGATTGGATATTTGTTAAAAATGCATAAGTTGCAACATTGTCATTACATTTAAATTTAAAGCTAATAACTTGTAATTATATCTGCTAATTATATTTAAACTTTTTGCTATTTTGATTATTATTTTATTAATGACTTATAAAATTAGTGGAATTATTTATGGAATTTAATCGTAACAAAGCAGTTATTGGTTTTCTTAGAGCCAATGAGGAACAAAAATTTACTCCTATTCAAATAGCTGAATGGCTAGTAAAAACTTATCCTGAGGAAGTCAAAAAGAAAGTAGAAAGAAGTAAAAACGAAACACTGAATAATATAACTGATTCATCGGGAAAGGACAAAATGATGTTAGGAATTCTTAGTGGAGAAATGCATAAAAATTGGTTTAAAAGCATACAAAAACAAGAACCTAATATTAAAAGAGAAGAATATCCGTGTAGATATTATTACACTAAAGAAACTGAGCAGGTAGAGAGAGAATATACTGAAAAAGAACCAAACATAAAAGAAAAAGAGATATACCCAAAGCTTTCAGACTTTCTTTTACAAGAGTTGGGTGTTCATAGCAAAATTATTAATGACAAATGTTCTTCAAACTATAAAGGTACTAACGGTAATAAATGGTTACATCCTGATCTAGTAGGAATGGAGGATCTTACTAAAGATTGGGCATTAGCAATCAAGGATTGTGTGCAACAATTTGCCGATAAAAAAGCTAAGCTTTGGTCTTTTGAGGTAAAGGTCGTAATTGATAGTGCTAATGTGCGACAATCTTTTTTTCAAGCCCTATCAAATTCCTCATGGGCTAATTATGGATATTTAGTAGCTTCTTCTTTAGTAGAAGGCAAGGGCGGAAGTACTTTACGGGAGCTGGAAATTCTTGCTGCTAGACATGGCATAGGATTTATTTTATTAAATATAAAAGATCAAGTTGAGAAAGGTCGAATACTAATCCCTGCAAAAGAAAGGTTAGAAATTGATTGGGATATGGCTAATAGATTAGTTAAAGAGAATAAGGGATTTGAATCTTTTATAGGAGAGGTTAGAGATTTTTGTATGACAGGGAAAACTAGACTCTCCGGGAGTGTTCGTCAAACTGTGTCAAGTTGAAAAAATAATCTTTTAAATATATAAAATAAAGATTATTGATGTTGTAAATAGCGAAGAATGTGGATAAGTT
>NZ_MWZE01000095.1 GCF_002259525.1 Rickettsia endosymbiont of Culicoides newsteadi
ATTTCCTGTGACCAATAATTAGCTCCTCCACATGCCTCCATAGCTACCAATGAACTTTTATCGAGATTGCTTAAATAGGCTATTAACTCATCTCTTGTAACTTTTTGGTAACCTATTTTTTTGCCATTTTGATCGACTTGCACCAAGTGCATACTATTTTTTGCTAAATCTATTCCTATTATAGTATTTTTTATGCTATTATTTATCATGGTATGGACCTATTAATTAAATTATTATTTAATTTGGAGCAGCTGAAAACTATTTTTCAGCTGACTCCGTACAAGTAAAGCATATTTCGCTTCACTCGTCCATACCATCATTCCCGCGTAGGCGGGAATCTGGATAGCTGCTTTCGCAGGTATGACACTAAGTCAAGCAGAGGTGACATCTTTTTATAAAAATACCAAATCTAATTTGTTACCGGCAAAGCTATAAACATAGAAACACCCCTCCTCTGTACCAATAAGATTATATTTTGTTTCTTCATAGTTCTGGCATTTTCATACAACAAATTTAACTGCTCTATAGAAGCTATCGCCTTTTGATTGCATGCTACTACTAAATCACCAATTTTAAATTTGTAATTTTTTCCATCCTTAGCAAGATCAGTTACAATAATACCATTAGCTTTATTGCCAATGGCGAATTTTTGTTTAAAATTATCGGTTAAATTACTAAAAGTAATATTATTTTTTACAATAGAGGTTTTATCACTCACCTTATCGCTTGCTATTCTAGCCTCTGGTTCCTCTTCTTGACTAATCTTACCACTTAGCTCGTGATTCTTACCATCACGTACGACTACAATTTTTACCTCTTGATCAACGGTAGCTTCAGCAACCATTACCTGTAACCTTCTTGAACTTTTTACTGGTTGTCCAGCAAACTCTATTATTACATCTCCAGGCTTTATACCAAATTTCTCACCTGCACCATCTTTTTGCACTTCCACTACTAATGCTCCATAGGCTTCTTTTAACCCAAATCCTTCAGCTATTTCGTTAGTTACTTCTTGAATTATTATCCCAAGACCACCACGATTAATTTTTCCATTTTGCCTTAGTTGGTTGATAATTGATTTGGTGGTATTAGATGGAATGGCAAATCCAATACCAATATTAGTCCCAGAAGGTGAGAACATTACGGTATTGACTCCTATAACTTCACCATCAATATTAAACATTGGTCCACCGGAATTACCATTATTAATAGCCGCATCAGTTTGTATAAAATCATCTACTATACCACTATCAATATCACGCCCTTTTGAAGATATGATACCAGCAGTGACAGTTCCTCCAAGTCTACCAAAAGGATTACCGATAGCAATAACCCAATCCCCTACCCTAGCTTTACCAGAATCCCCAAATTTTACAAAAGGCAAAGGATTTTCTGCCTCAATTTTTAAAAGAGCAAGATCGGTTTTTTGATCACTACCTACTAATTTAGCTAACATTTCTCTATTATCAGTTAATTTTACGTGAATCTCATCCGCATTAGCAACTACATGATGGTTAGTAACAATAAAACCAGCCGCATCTATAATAAAACCAGAACCAAGCGGAACAGATTTAGGATTTGAATACATTTCATCAAAATTAAAAGGTAAATTAAAACGCTCCAAAAGTTCATTTAAATAATCAAACGGAAAATATTCAAAAGATTTTTTATGAAAATCTTCTGACTTTTGGCTATATTGTACGGTATAAACATTTACCACAGATGGAATAAGTGGCTCAACAATGTCGGCAAAACTATAGCGAGGAGATTCAGAGGCTTTTATTGATGATACACTAGATTCCTCAGTAGCAGCATCCTTAGTTAACGAAATTTGATTTAATGGAATATTTTCAGCAAAAATAGATGATGCCAACCATAGGCTCATCAGAAAAGCTATAAATAAATATTTTAGTAAATTATTATACTTAATAATATTTTGAACCATATCATCTATTTAATTAACTGTAAAACGTCATTACGAAAAACTGAAAATAACTAACCGTCATTGCGAGGAGACCGCAAGGTCGACGAAGCAATCCAGAAAAGTGATTAAAATAGATTGCCACGACCACTATGTGGTCTCGCAATGACATATATGTAAACCAAACGTCATCAATTAACTATTATTTCCCCAAATTTAAATATTTAAATAACTCGGCTTCTGGAGACAACACAAAAGAAGTATCCTCTTTCTTTAAAGTATTTTTATATACTTCCAACGATCTATAGAATTTATAAAATTCTGGATCAACAGAATAAGCAAGGTTATATATCTTGGCTGACTCCCTATCTCCCTCTCCTTTAATGATTTGAGATTGCATATAAGCTTCAGCAAGCAATATTTTACTTTCTTTATCAGCTCTTGATCTTATTCGAGATCCTTCTTCTTGCCCTTCAGCTCTTATTTGAGTTGCCTCTTTTTCACGAGCAGTTTGCATACGACGATAAATTGCCGCACTATTTTCTTTCGGTAAATCAGCTCTTAAAATTCTAACATCAATTACATCAAGTCCAAAATTTCTTGCCTCTTGATTAACTTGATTTAGGATATTTGACATTATCTCAGACCTCTCATTGGTAAGAAGGCTAGTTAAAGGTAATCTACCTATAACTTTTCTCATTGAAGATTCTAGGTTTTTATTAAGCCTAATTTTAACGCCCTGGTAGTTATGAACAGTTTTATAAAACATCACAGGATCAGTAATACGAAATTTGGCAAAAGCATCAACGATTACCCTTTTTCCATCAGAAGCAGTTAGCTCCTTTGCCTCTGCCTCTACGTTTAAGATACGTTTATCAAAAAACTCAACATTTTGAATAAATGGAATTTTGATATTTAATCCAGGTTTTTCAATTGTCCTTACTGCTTCACCGAATTGAAATACCACAGCAGAATAACGTTGATCAACAGTAAACAAAGCACTAATAACTGCTAAGAATAATCCAAGAGCTACAAAACTTATATAATAAATTGTCTTCATCCAGTACTACTCCTTAATTTTATTTTGCTGAATTGCCATATGCGGCAAAACGCCATTAGTACCCATAATAACCTTACTGGTATCCGTTAGAATTTTTTCTATAGCTTCTAAGTAAAGACGATCCTTAGTTATCGATTTATTAGCAACATATTGTGTATAGACAGCAGCAAATCTCTTACTATCCCCTTCAGCCTTTGAGATAACTTCTTGCCTGTAACCTTCCGCTTCTTGCAATATTCTAGCAGCTTCACCCCTTGCTTTAGGCAAAATATCATTATTATAGGATAGCGCCTGATTTATTTCCCGTTCTTTATCAGCTTTAGAAGTTTGTACATCCCTATAAGCATCGATTACTTCAACTGGTGGCTCAGCTTTTAGTAGCTGTACTTTTTCAATTTCAACACCAGCATTATAATGAACAAGGATTTCCCTGGTTAAAGCCTCAATTTTATTAGTAATTTCTTGTTTTTGGTCTGATAATATTGAGGAGATAGGGGTATTGCCGATCACTTCTCTTATCGCACTTTCAGCAACTATTTTTACCGACTCTTCTGGATTGACAATATTAAAAATATATTTTTCCAAATCGCTAATATGCCACATTACGTCACAATTTAGTGCAACAATATTCTCATCACCTGTAAGCATAGTGCTTTCAGCCATTATAGCTTTTGTATTATCCATATTAGATCTAAGGTTATTTGCCGATCTATAACCAATCTCAATTCTCCGAGATTGGTTTACCTTCTCAACTACTACCTGTTCAAATGGCAGAGGAAGGTGATAATTCAAACCAGGAGACCCTTTGCGAACAAATTGACCAAACCTCATTACGGCTGCCTCTTCGCCCTCCTTAACTTCATAAACTCCGGAAGCAAACCAAATGGCAACTAATGATAAACACACTAATATCATTATGTTGTTGTTGAAACCAAAATTATTAAAAAATTCCTGGAAATTAAACTTATTTTTTTTCCTTGGTCTAGTAAATATATTATATTCACCTTTTTCATCCTCTTCAGAATCTCCCCAAGGGGATTTTTTTAAAATTTGATTAAACATTTTATGCTATTGCTATTTTGTTAATTTGTATATTATATCACTAAATATAGTTAGCACTAATACCTTATAAAATAAATTAGGAGGCGGTCTGCGATAACTAATTAATTATATCTTGTATCTCTAACTGCGTCAAGTTCGTTACCAAAAAAACAGCAATTATAAATTCAAAAGTAAAGAATGGATCATAATATATTTGAAATTAAATCTTGACTTCTATATAAAAAAGCTATTTTATCAATTTTAATAGTTTATGTTAACTTTTTTGTTAAATTAAACATTAATTAATATTTACAAATAGGACGCGATTTTTATGAAATATTTTTCCCTTAGTTATCTTATCACTTTCTGTGCTGTTGCAAATGCTGCTGCCGGAAGGTTTTTTAACAACTCTAGCAATTTCACCAATAATACAACCCTAGACAATTATAGCCTTAATGCTATAGCCAAAAATAACCCTCACTTGCTAATTACGCATGAAACATTAGATAATGATTGGCTATTTCATCAATCCGGAGATCATGCTATAATTATTAGAGAGAATGGATTTAATATAGAGATTTTTACAAAGGAAGTAAAAAATAATACTTTTAATAAGTTGGTTTTATTGGAGAATCTAGGATACCAAGAAATAAAACAGATTATACAAGCGTGTGAAAATACTACAATTAGTGAGCTAACTGTGTCTATTCCCAACATAGACACAGAACTAGTAGTACAATTTCTACAAGAATTGCAAAAGACTAATATTACTAACTTGGTTTTTAAACCAAATAGTCTAAATACTCATGATTTACGTCAATTCGGGATAAGGTTATAATTTAGAGGAAAGTCGAAATTGCAATTTATGGAAGGTTTATTTTTCTTAAGAG
>NZ_MWZE01000096.1 GCF_002259525.1 Rickettsia endosymbiont of Culicoides newsteadi
CTCTTAAGAAAAATAAACCTTCCATAAATTGCAATTTCGACTTTCCTCTAAATTATAACCTTATCCCGAATTGACGTCACTCCATGACTTCCATGACCATGGGATATTTTTTCCTTATTAGAGTTTATATGGTCGCAAGGTTCACCAACACATTTAGTAAGAAAAGTATCCCAAGGGTATCCATGATAGTATATATGTGATATTTTAGTAAGAAAACAATTACCATTTTTTAAAGTGGCGTATTTCGCATTCGTTTCTATAGCCCGAGCACTCCTATGATGAACTACATTAGAATTCTCTGTATCAAAATTATCTGCGTTAGAGTTATCTGGAGTATTAAATGTAACATGGCGGTATGCATGGGCAGCATGTGATGTTGCTAACAAAGTAGCAAAGAAGATATGTTCTTTAGGAATAGATGAAAAAGCATTAGCAACAGTAGTAACCCAGCTATTATCTGGATTAGAATTATCTGGATTAGAATGGTCAGTAACAAATCCAAAATTTTTGGCTGCCTCTAGTTGTTTTCCTTCGAGGGCTTCTTTGCCGTATTCTGCCATAGTTTCTGCCAGATGAAGGAATTGTAATGTAGTAGATAAATTTGCAAAGTTCTTATCATCATCATAATATTGGCTATTTAAGCACTCAGGATCTTCTGAATCACGATAATAATCAATCAGTATTGTTTTTGACATAAAAATTTATTTCCTATTTAATAATATTGGTTAATATTTTTTTTAACAAGATAGTTAATATAAACTATCAAAATTGATAAAATAGCTTTTTCATAAAGAAGTCAAGACTTAATTTTAAAATTGTTTAATAAAAATAAAATAGTGAAATCTGGTTTTTTTTTGTCATTCTTGCTTCTCCTTGTCATTCTCGCCCACTATTGTCATTCCCGCGTAGGCGGGAATCTAGACCCCTGCTTACGCATAAGCGTTAGTTTAAGAAAACAATAATTGAGAAACCGTCATTGCGAGGAAGACCTTAGGTCGACGAAGCAATCCATAAAAGTAACCAAAAATGGATTGCCACGCCACCTACGGTGGCTCGCAATGACGGAAAAGCGATCTAAAACCCGTTCTACCTTCTAACTTTCAACAGTTGTGGTATAGCATTCTACGCAGGGATGATATAAAATATAAATATTTTTCAAATTAAATTGCATGAAAAGCTTAGTGTTAGGTATTTTTAGTGTATACTCAAAATGAAAGTTAATGGTTATAGCTATCCCGAATAGTATTACTTAGTCATTGCGAGGAGCCACTTTAGTGGCAACGAAGCAATCCAGGAAAGTGATTAGAAATGGATTGCCACGCTCACATACGTTCGCTCGCAATGACAGCATAATACTAGTCGAGTTAGCTATAAAACAAATTTGGAGTGGTTAGTATGAATTATGATTATCTTAAAGAAATATCTGTTGGAGAGGATGTTTATAAAATTTTTGATATAAATAAGGCGGCAAGTGATATTGGGCTTGAGTTAAAGCGTTTACCTTATAGTTTAAGGATATTATTTGAAAATGTTCTGCGTCTAACTGGTAGCCAAGAGAAGTTGTTGCTATTTAAAGAATGGCTTAAGGCAAGGAAATCCGAGGCTGAGATACCATTTATGCCAGCTAGGGTACTGATGCAGGATTTTACTGGCGTTCCGGCTATTGTTGATTTAGCTGCTATGCGTGATGCTATGAAAAAACTAGGGAAGAATCCATTAAAGATTAATCCTTTGATACCTGTTGATCTGGTAATAGATCATTCGGTACAAGTCGATTATTATGGAACAAGTGAAGCTTTTGATAAAAACGTTACAATGGAAGTAGCTCGGAATATAGAGCGTTATGAGTTTTTAAAATGGGGGCAGGAAGTATTTGATAATTTTAAAGTAGTACCCCCGGGAACAGGTATTTGTCATCAGGTTAATTTGGAATATTTAGCTAATGTTGTGTGGACTAAACAACAAGAAGGGGGAACTTTTGCTTATCCGGATACATTGGTTGGTACAGATAGTCATACTACGATGATTAATGGTCTGGCAGTTCTTGGTTGGGGAGTAGGGGGGATTGAAGCTGAGGCGGCAATGCTTGGTCAGCCTCTATCAATGATTATACCTGAGGTAATTGGCTTTAAATTGACTGGCTCTTTAAATGGTATGATTACCGCTACAGATTTGGTGCTAACCATTACCCAAATGTTAAGGAAGAAAAATGTCGTTGGCAAATTTGTCGAATTTTATGGAGATGGATTGGACTTTTTAACATTGGCAGATAGGGCAACTATTTCAAATATGGCTCCTGAATATGGTGCTACTTGTGGCTTCTTTCCAATTGACAATGAGACTATCAAATATCTTAACTTGACGGCTAGAGAGCCAAATCGCATAAAATTAGTAGAGCAATATGCTAAGCTACAGTCATTATGGTACGAATCGACAATTATTCCAGAATATACTGAGACATTAGAGTTGGATTTATCTACTATCGAAGCTTCTTTAGCAGGGCCAAGACGTCCGCAAGATCGAGTTAACCTAAGAAATGCCGCCAGTAATTTTAACAGTGAACTAGCTTCTTTAACCAAAGGTGATGTTAATATTGATAAAAAATACCCTGTGACTGATGAATATGCAATTAGTCATGGTGATGTCGTAATAGCGGCAATTACTAGCTGTACCAATACTTCTAATCCTAATGTAATGGTTGCTGCCGGTTTGCTGGCTAAAAAAGCAGTAGAACTTGGATTAGTGAAAAAGCCATGGGTTAAGACCTCATTGGCTCCTGGTTCAAAAATAGTGACAGAATATCTGAAGAAAAGTGGGCTTGATCAATATCTCAATGATTTAGGTTTTAATCTTGTTGGCTATGGTTGTACTACATGTATCGGTAATTCTGGGTCACTGTTGCCGGAAATAGAAGAGACTATTACCAAAAACAATCTGGTTGTTGCTTCGGTATTATCTGGTAACAGAAATTTTGAGGGTAGGGTACATCCTCTAACCATAGCTAGTTATCTTGCCTCTCCGCCGCTAGTTATTGCTTATGCTATCACCGGTACTATCAACATTAATCTTGAGACGGATGTGATAGGAAAAAGTTGTGATGGTAAGGATGTTTATCTTAAGGATATTTGGCCTACTCAACATTCGATACAGAAAATAATTGAGGAATCTATTGACTGTAAAATGTTTAAGGAGAAATATAGTGATATATTCTTAGGTGATAAGGAATGGCAAAATATTAAGGTAACTAAAAGTGATACTTATAATTGGAATAAAAACAGCACTTATATCAATAATCCACCTTATTTTGAAGGTATCGAGCATATATCGAGTGAATTGGAGGATATAGAATCTGCTAGGATATTAGCCATCTTTGGCAATTCTATTACTACTGATCATATATCGCCAGCCGGAAATATTAGTAAAACAAGCCCTGCTGCTAAATATTTAACCGAGCAGGGTATTTTACCAGCAGATTTTAACTCTTATGGATCACGGCGTGGCAATCATCAAGTAATGATGCGTGGGACTTTTGCTAATAATAGGATTAAAAATGCTATGTGTCCTGGAATTGATGGGGGGATAACGATCAATCAACGGAATGGTCAACAAATGAGTATTTATGACGCTTCTCAGGATTATAAGGCTCATTCTATCCCTTTAGTAATTTTTGCAGGTAAAGAATATGGCTCTGGTTCGTCGAGAGATTGGGCAGCAAAAGGTACTAGTTTACTAGGAGTAAAAGCGGTAATTGCTGAAAGTTTTGAAAGAATTCATCGGTCAAATTTAGTTGGTATGGGTGTGTTACCGCTTGTACTCACTTCTACTACGGTAAGTGATTTAAAACTTGATGGTTCTGAATATATTACAATTACCGGCTTAAGTAATAAAGTAGAGCCTTATGCACAACTTCGTTGTATTATAAGTAGAAAAAATGGTATAGTTGAAACTTTTGAAGTAATATTACAAGTTTTTACAGAAAATGAGATAGATTATATCAAATATGGTAGTATAATGCACTTAGTTGTTAAGAATTTTGGTTTTCTTGGCAATGATGGCGGTTTATGATGAATAAATACTACTAGTTAGCTATAAATTTAAAGGGGGTTTTATGCAAGTATCACTATCAGGTCAACATATTTCTATTGGCAATTCTTTGCAAGATTATGTAAAAAGCCGTACTACGCAAGTAGCAGCAAAGTACTTTTCTACTATAATTAATGCAAACGTACATTTCTCTAAACAAGGATTTCAACTGGTTTGCGATATTGTAGTGAATGATGGTACCGGCAGACATATAATATTGAAAGGTAATGCTGCTTCAGATGACATATATTCAGCATTTGATGCTGCTCTTTCTCGACTTGAAAAGCAGCTTAGAAAGTACAAATCTAAACTCAAAGATCGTCATGATAGAATTAAAATATCCGAAGCGGCACCTAAAGCAGTCAAGTATATTATCACGCCCCATGAACATGAAGACGAAGATAATGTACCAGCCTCTGATAATCCTGTAATTATCGCAGAAAAATCTGTAGAAATATTAATTTTATCAGTAAGTGAAGCCGTTATGAAAATGGATCTTGAAAACCTGCCTGCTTTAATGTTTCAAAATAGTAATACTAATCGTATTAATATAGTTTATTACCGTCGAGATGGCAATATATCTTGGATAGATTCAAAATAGACTAATTTAAATTTATTCAGTAAATTTAGGCTGGGTAATTAAAAGTCGTATGTGGTCAACGTCTATAGTCAATTAATGAGAAGTTGGTGACGTCGTCACTCCATCACTCCTGCTACCCAATTCTCTGGGAGTGTTCGTCAAACTGTGTCAAGTTGAAAAAATAATCTTTTAAATATATAAAATAAAGATTATTGATGTTGTAAATAGCGAAGAATGTGGATAAGTT
>NZ_MWZE01000097.1 GCF_002259525.1 Rickettsia endosymbiont of Culicoides newsteadi
AAGAAAACGTAATTTAATTGAAACAGTTTTTGATTATTTAAAGAACAAAATGAACCTTGAGCATACTAGACACAGATCCCCTATAAATGCTTTTGTTCATATACTTTCTACACTAGTTGCCTATTCTCTTAAGAAAAATAAACCTTCCATAAATTGCAATTTCGACTTTCCTCTAAATTATAACCTTATCCCGAATTGACGTATAATGTTGCTTTCATATGGTTAAATCGCTAAGGTTTGTCTAGTACTACAGTTGTAGATTAAATGTGAGTGTTCACGGAAAAAAGGTTAAAGTATAAGATGTCATTGCGAGGAGAGCGTAGGTCGACGAAGCAATCATAAAACTAACCAAAAATGGATTGCCACGCCACCTACGGTAGCTCGCAACGACGATTTTTCTACTTTATTTATATGTCATTGCGAGGAGGTCGCCAGACCGACGAAGCAATCCAGAGAAGTGATTAGAAATGGCTTGCTTCGTCGACCTTACGGACTCCTCGCAGTGACGCTTGGCGATCAGATTTTTTTATTCATCACAAAAAAATAGCAAAAAAATTGTGAACGCTCACATCTAAACTATAACTGTAATACAGAATTATGGTTTAAATAAATTACCTAGACCACTACGTATTAGGCTTTTGGGGTTCATATTGCTTGCCTTTTTCATAAAACCACTTATTTGCTTAAATTGTTTCAATAGATTATTGACTTTCTGAACTGATGTTCCTGAGCCTTCAGCAATACGCTTTCGACGTGAGGCATTCAGCAAATCTGGTTTTCTTCGTTCTTTTTTGGTCATTGACAAAATTATTGCTTCTTGGTGGTCTATTAATTTGCTACTTAATTTCGATTGATCGACCTTATCGATAATTTTATTAATGCCAGGTAACATATTTATCATACTGCTCAATCCACCTAGTTTTTTTATACTCCTCATTTGCGTTAGGTAATCTTCCAAGTCAAATTTACCTTTTTTTAGTCTAGCAGCTGCTTTTTCCGCCTCTTCCTGATCTATTAGGCTACTTGCTTTTTCAACAAAGGAAATAATATCTCCCATATCTAATATTCTCGAGGCGATACGTTCTGGATCAAATAACTCTAAATCTGCCAATTTTTCACCAGTACTTAGGAACTTAATAGGCTTATTGGTAACATGCTTAATACTCAAAGCCGCTCCACCTTTAGCATCACCATCAATACGAGATAAAATCACCCCGGTAATTCCTAGTTGTTGGTCAAAATTGCTAGCTATAAGTACTGAATCTTGCCCTGTCATTGCATCAACCACCAGAATTATTTCCTTTGGCTTTACTAAATTTTTTATATTTACCGCTTCTTGCATCATTTGATCATCGATTTGCAACCTACCTGCCGTATCATAAATAACGACATCATAGGCGGCTAATTTTGATTCGTGCAAGGCTCTTTTAGTAATATCGATAGGATTATGGTTGGGGATAATAGTTAAACTATCTACCTCTATCGATTTACCAAGGATGGTTAGCTGCTCCTGAGCAGCAGGACGATAAGTATCAAGAGAAACTAACAACACCTTTTTATTCTGATTTTTTAGCCTAAGTGCTAATTTAGCACTGGCAGTAGTCTTCCCACTTCCTTGCAGCCCAACCATCAAAATATTTACCGGAGGGGCAGATTTAAGTTGTAATACACTATCCTCTGGAGAAGAGGATAATATATTAATTAACTCATTATGGATAATTTTTACTATCATCTGCCCTGGAGAGACTGATTTTATCACCTCCTGCCCCATAGCTTTTAACTTTACTTCAGCAATAAAGTCCTTAACTACCGGTAGTGCCACATCTGCTTCAAGAAGGGCAATCCTAATATCACGCATAGTATCGTTTATTTGGGCTTCAGATAAAGTGCCGCTTCTTTTGATACGATCAAAGATTTTTGTTAGATTTTGAGTTAATGTTTGGAACATAAAATTTAATAAGTTACTTTAATTTTATCATTCTAGCATATTTACTAAGAAGCACTAAGCATATTAGCAAAAAAAATATTATAGTCAATTGATATCATTATTAATTTTCAAAAAATACTTTACATGTAAAACAAAATATTGTCTTATATAAAATGTATCGTACATTTGTTAAATTTTTATAAGGTAAATTTTATGGGCAAATCCACTACAGAACTCAATAGAGTTATCAAAGCTCTAAAAGCAGGAGAAAATATTGAGAAGATAGATTTGTATAAGAATAAGATAGGCAATAAGCAAATTGGATTACTGGTACAAGCCTTATTGGAAAACAATACTGTAAAACGTATAAATTTAGATTGCAACGAAATAGATGATAAAGGCGCTATGTTAATAGCCAAACTATTAGAAGGCAATAAATTTATAGATGGAGTCTATTTACATCGTAACAAGATAAGCAATAAAGGCGCAAAATGTTTAATACAAGCTTTAGAAAATAACGACCGTATATTGAGCCTTGACTTGTCCGGAAACAAAAAGATAGGGCTTGGTCTACAACAAGATGTAATGAAGCTATTACATAGAAATATATTAAAAACTGTAGAAACATTACCCTATCAGAATGAACAAGTAGATCAGGCAAAAGAAGATAGTGTATGGCTATGGTTAATGAAAAAAAATACCCCTTCCATTTCCTCTGCAATGCAAACACAGTCGCTAGACAAAAAACTACCGCCTATTGTGCAAAAGTTAAAAGAAATGCAGCAGCAATTAGGAGGGATTATAGAAGAAATAGAAGCACTCTTACAAGAGCAAATTTCTCAAAATGCATCGTTATTAGGTAATATAAGCCTAATAGTTCATTCAGATTCAACAGATTCTGTTAACGTTGTTTGACTTAGATAGTCACCTACGCGGGAATGATAACTTATGGATTACTTCGTCGATCTACGGTCTTTCTCGCAATGACACCAAGCTATTTTCTATGCGACTTTTAAACGCCATGCGTAAGATGAGAAAATATATATAAAACATTTATCAAAAGGACACAATTTCAAATTTTAGCGTTATTAGTTGATTATTTGTCCATTCTAACATATAGTCAATTGATGAGAAGTTGGGGACGTTGTCACTCGTCGCTCGCCTATTACTTATAGGCGTCGCTCCATCGTTCCTAGCCCCAAATTCTCCTGAATTAACTATAATATCCTGGTATCACTAAGAGTGTTACGATTTTTTATTTATAAAATTTTATTTTATGCACAATACTGATATTATAATAATTGGAGCAGGGCCAGTTGGGTTATTTGCTATTTTCCAAGCTGGGATGCTTGGTATGCGTTGCCATGTTGTTGACTCACAGGAAATAATAGGCGGGCAATGTAGCATACTATATCCAGAAAAGCCGATATATGACATACCAGCCTACCCTAAAATTATGGCAGAACAGTTGATAGAACAATTGGCATTACAAGCCAATCCGTTTAATCCGGTTTATCATCTCAATCAGCAAGTTATACAATTAAAAAAAGCAGATGACTATTTCCAAATCACCACTTCTAAAAATGTCACAATAGCTGCTAAAGTTATTATTATTGCTGCTGGCTGTGGTTCTTTTGGACCTAACAGACCTCCACTAGTTGGTATAGAAGCATTTGAAGGAAAATCAGTATTTTATTTTATCAATAACCGCAATAGTTTGGCTAACCAAGAAATCGTCATAGCTGGTGGCGGAGATTCGGCTGTAGATTGGGCAATATCACTCTGCGAAATTGCTAAAAAAATATATTTAGTACATCGGCGTGAGAAATTTCGAGCAGCTCCTGAAACTATAAGGCAACTCAAAGAATTAGCCGATAATGGTAAAATTGAGTTGGTAATTAATTATCAACTAGACCATTTAGTAGGAAAAGATGGCATCTTAGAAGCCGTTGGAGTAAAGGATTTCGAAGGAAATATTCGTACCTTATCGGCAAATATATTATTGCCATTTTTTGGACTTACCCAAGAACTTGGTCCGATAAAAAATTGGGGATTAAATATTAAAACTAATCATATAATTGTCGAGCCTGGTTATTTTGAAACAAATATTTCAGGTATCTATGCAATTGGTGATATTGCTAGTTATCCAGCAAAATTAAAATTAATTCTTAGTGGTTTTGCAGAAGCAGCCAGTAGTTTACATCATGCCTATAGTAGGGTATTTGAAGGTAAAGCCTTACATTTTGAATATTCGACTACCAAAGGACTGCATAAATAGGCTACGCAACTTTTATAGTCAATTGATGGGAAGTTGGTGACTTTGTCGCTCAATGCTTGCCTATTACTTATAGGCGTCGCTCCATCGTTCCTGCTACCCAATTCCCCACAACTGTTGAAAGTTGGAAGAGGAAGCAGTTTTAGACCAGGTAGTTTAAAGTCATATGTGGTCAACGTCTATTAGCGAGGAAGACCGTAGGTCGACGAAGCAATCCACAAAATTAACCAAAAATGGATTGCCACGACCTACTTGCGTGGTCTCGCAATGACGAAAAAGCTATCTAAAATCCGCTCCACCTTCTAACTTTCAACAGTTGTACCCAATTCCCCTGAATTAATGGTATGGACCTACCCTATATACAGAATGAGAAGCATATGCTAATCTTCTAGGATAGGAAATGAATCCTAAACAACAATAAGGAGACCCATATGGAAGTTACCACAATTGGTATAGATATTGCAAAAGAATTTTTCAAATTCACGGTGTAGATAAAAATGGTAAGACAATATTAAAGAAAAAATTAATGAGAGAGCAGGT
>NZ_MWZE01000098.1 GCF_002259525.1 Rickettsia endosymbiont of Culicoides newsteadi
GAATACGACTTATATGTAAGATGCAAATTGCAGGAAGATGCGGAAGATATTGCTTTAGAAGAAAGCTTTAAAGAAGGTGAAGCTAAAGGCAAAGCTGAGGGTAAAATAACCATGGCAAAGAAAATGTTGGCTAAAAGAAAGCCAATAGATGAAATCATTGAATTTACTGAACTAACCATTGAAGAAATAAAAGTTTTAAAGAAAGAAATAGAACAGTCAAAAAAGAATAGCCTATGAGCAAAGAAGTAAATGACAACTTACAATTGCTTTTTCGTCTAACGCATTCTTGCAATGATATTAGTTTTTTATAGAATTTTTAAAGAAAATGTTTAGATAAAAAAACTGTAAATTAAATAATTCTAATGCTTCTGCTAATGATTTTGGTAATGGCACTAAATTATATTGTTGATCAAAAGCATTACCATATATTTTACTGATATTATTAATTTTATCAGGAAATTCCAGACCTAATAATATAGAATTTAAAATAGTGAAAATTGCCAAATAAGGATCGGTTAGTGGGCTTGCTATTCGATGTTCTAGTCTTCTAGGAAACGAGTCAGGAATACGTACAGCAACAGTTCTATTGTTATTACCAAAAGACACATTAGTTGGTGCCATAAAATTTTTATCTAAGCGAAGATAATCATCTTCATTCGGCATAAATACCAAAAAACTATCGAGCATATAATGACAGATGCTCTGTCCTATTATATCTAATGAATATGGATTGCCACGACCACTACGTGATCTCGCAATGACGTTTGTATTATAACTCGTCATTGCGAGGCGGCGTGAGCCGACGAAGCAATCCAAATTTAATTTTTCTGGATTGCCACGATCACTACATGATCTCGCAATGACGTTTGGGAGAGTTTGCTTCGCTGCTACTAAAGTATCTTCTCTCAATAACGTTGAAGAATCTATAAAATTTACATGAAAATGCATACTACTACCATAATCGTTGGGAAATGGTTTGGCAGAAAAATTTACCTTGCCCTGCAATTTTTTTGCAATAATTTGTATTTTAGACTTAGTGCTACTAATTTTTCCTATATACTCAATTATGTTAGTAGAAGGTGGTAAATCTATCTCAAATTGATTATCACCTTTTTCTTTCTTAACTACTATGCCAAGCAGAGTTTGCAATTCGAGTGGAGCAATATTTTTGCTCAAATAAAACTCTATTTCCACTCCAATACAAGGGGTTAGTGAATAGTCTGTTTGGAATTTGTTGATGATTTTTTGCAATGCATTGTTCTTTTGCAAATGATCTGATAGTTTATAAATAAAATCCTGTGGAGTTGTCATGTGCATCAGTTAGTAAAGAATAAAGTATATTATAAAATTTTTGATAAAAGCTTCAAGCAATCTAGTCATGTTTATAGTAAAAAAAATAAGTCTGGTGTTTCTAATAACTTAGAAATTGTCCAAAATAATAGGTTAGCAGTAGTTCAACATTATAATGCTGATAACATTATCATTTTACAACAAATGCATGGTACCAAAGTTATTGATGCTGATCTTGATATTGATACTGATACTGATATTGAAGCTGATGGAGCCGTTACTACCAAAAAAAATCTAGTGCTAGCAATACAAAGTGCTGACTGTGTTCCTGTTTTATTTAGTAGCGAAGATGGTATGGTTATAGGGACTGCTCATTGCGGTTGGCGTGGGGCTAAAGCCGGTATCATTAATAATGTGGTAAAATTAATGCACAACAAAGGAGCTAAAAACATCAAAGCTATTATTTGCCCTAGTATTCAACAATGTTCTTATGAAGTTGATCAGGAATATTACGATAATTTTATAAAACAACGAGCTGATTATTCAAAATTCTTTATTAATTCCTTGAAAATAGGATATTATATGTTTGATTTACCAGCTTATGTAGAACTTCAATTGCAAGAAGCGGGTGTTAAAGATATAACCAGGATATTAGAGGATACCTATAGTAATCCTGAGAAATATATAAGTTATCGACGTTGTTGCCATACTGGAGAGTTATATAACCATACCATATTATCTACTATTGTAATTTGTAATTAAGAAGTAAATAAAGCAAATGTTTAAAATTTTAAAAATATCTTGTATTTTACTAATCGTATTATGCAAAAATTATGAGCTATGTGCAGCAGAATATAGCTTTGAAGAAGCAAAAAACAAGTGTTATAATCTAAAATTATTGCAGCCTAAAGAAGATGATGATGGTCGAATTCAAACTCTTAATAAGAGAGGAGCAATGTCACCACAATTAGATGAGGTAACAAAGAAATTTATAGAATTTTCAAAAAACCGGATGGTTTTAGAAATCGGTGGGGCTTATGGAAAAGCTATGATGGAAACACTAAAGAAGCAACATAACGTTACTTACCATTTAAACGATCTTGATGAACGTCATCTTTTTATTGCAGCACACAACATAGAAACATTAAAATTAAACCAATCAACTTTAGATAAAATTAAATTTATCTCTGGTGATATTACTTCAAACTTAGAAATTCATGATAAGTATGATGCTATTCTGATAGCCCGGGTTTTACATTTCTTTTCTCCAGAGCAATTAGATAAGGCAGTTGCCAACATATTTAATCTGTTAAAAGATGGAGGAAGGGTTTATGCAATTGCTATTACGCCATATGTTAAGCGTTATGAAAGGTTTATTCCTGAATATGAGAAAAGAGTATTAAATAAAGAACCATTTCCTGGTTATGTTCAATCTGTAAAAAATTGGCTAAACACCTCAGTTACTAGCTCTAACCAGCTTGTGTCAATTAATGATGAAGCGTTTATGTTTATGGATCAAAATGTACTAACTACCATCTTTAAAAAACATAATTTTAGAATAATTGAATGTAAAATAGCTGGATTAAAGTATAAATCAAAAACATGGTCTCTAGATGGCAGAGAGACGGTGATTTTGATAGCAGAGAAATTAAGTAACTAAAGATATTTAAGGAGATATTATGAAATCACATAGTTTTACATCTGATGATGCTATACAAAGTTTGGATGAAAATTTACAATTTATAGCAGAATGCTTTGATCCTAAATATGACAAAGATTATAAAGATGAGATTGAAGTACAACGTAGATTTAATAAGGATATAGAACGAAAAGAGGTCTTTTATATTGAGACTCCAAATGGGGGGCTAGTAGACCTAGTAGCTCAGTGTAAGGTAGGTAAAGATGATGAGTATAAAGTAACCTATCAAGACATGCATAAGGCATTAACCAATGATTATAAATTGTCAACACAACAAACAGAATATATCTTAGCAGCAAATTATCAAGGTGGTATAGCTGGTGGTATAGCTGGATTTAACAAACTAAAAGCAAAAACATACAATGATTGCTACTATAAGGATGGTACGGATGTTATGATGAATGAGTGGCTAAGAGATGGTGTTGTGTCGAAGATTATTATAGATAAAGATAATAATCTATCATATGTTGGAGAACAGAAAGCCATATTTGATTGTAGTAAGTGCGTTTTAGCTCCATTTTCAGACCTCAGAGAGATGGTGAGAACAAAATTTGATAGCTAAGATTTTATGGCGATAAATATTACAGCTACATTAGGAACAGTAGGAGAAGCCGAACCGAAACAGCAAGTAATAATTGATGTAGCTGGTACTGGAGAGGTTGCTAATCAATTTATTGGCAAGTTAGAAACAATCAAAGCATCCTGTCCTGCCAAAGATCCTTTATCAATTATTAAGAGTAATGGTGCTTTATCGAAGGAATTAGTAGCTGATGCTCTTAATGCGGAACAATATAAAGAAGCTGTAACAGAAAAAATTTCAGAAATTTTACATTCTGAACAAGATGAGACTAAAGCAATAACAGCATTAAAAAGACTAGATGGTGTTAAAGAGGCTTTAGCTGATTTGTTAGTAAAACAAATTGACCAAGCAATCGAAACTCAAAAAGATAAAAAAACCGATAAATTAAGTGCAGAGTCAATTAACGATATTGCTAAAGAAACTGTTGATCAGTTAAGTAAGTTTATTGCTCAACCAGACAAATATACAATGAATAAATTTTCTAAAGATTTAGTAAAAGAGCGAGCTACTTCATCGGGTGTGATAGTTCCAAGGAAAAATTTTGTTGAAAAAATTTGTCAGTATTTAAAAAATAAATGGCACGGATATTCTTACGATAAAAGCAAGATAGCGGCACTTGAACAATTGCATGATAAAGCAAAAATTGTAGGACAGGCAGCAAAATCATATATGTCATCTAAAATATTAATATCACCACCTCCACATAATAAAAAAGAGGGGGTTAGGACAATTTAGAAAGAGTTATCGTAAGCAGAGGGCTAGATTCCCGCCTACACGCGGGAATGACAAGGGACTCAATGTCACCCCTGCTTACCTTAGTGTCACCCCTGCGAAGGCAGGGGGCTAAATTCCGCACCGAAGTAGGAATGACAAAGGGAGTGTTCGTCAAACTGTGTCAAGTTGAAAAAATAATCTTTTAAATATATAAAATAAAGATTATTGATGTTGTAAATAGCGAAGAATGTGGATAAGTT
>NZ_MWZE01000099.1 GCF_002259525.1 Rickettsia endosymbiont of Culicoides newsteadi
ATAGTGACAATAATAATTTCATGGGAATTATATCTCTAAATTGCTAAATTTTTGTCTAGACAAAGGAGACCACCATATACTGTAATTGTTCTCTCATCCCCTTTTTGTTTAGGTGCTAACACCCTTTCCTCTAAAGGTTTAAAATCAAACACGGAATATAGATGCTTTGCTATGTGGTATGGAAAAATATCTAATATATTACTTTTAATATTAATCTCTTCATTATACTTGTCTCTACATTGAAGGTTTTGATCCTTTATTTTAAAATTATATTTTTCATTATATTCTTTTTGATGATCTAAATCCTCTTTTTCTGTCTTATGGGATATTCCTGATAACTTATGATAAACTAATGAATGCATGATCTTTAATACTTTTGCTACTTTTTTGACTATTGATCCTTCATTATCAACAATTCTAATACATGAATCATATTTAGTTTTAATACGTGGCACACTTATTTCTTTAGTGATTTCTTTATGGGAATATACTTCATATCCATGTTTTAATGCTTGTTCTGCATCCTTTTTAGTTTTGTATACACGAATTTCTTCTTTTAGGGAATTTCCTTCTTCAGGGAAAGTAGCATACTTTTCTTGATTAAATAAGGTTAATATTATTCTTGCAATTCCTTCACAAACTATGGTTATGGTATTAACATCTTTTGGATCTAATATTGCTTCAGTAAGATACTGTATACCATAAGTAATATATTTCTCAAATTTAGTACTAAAGTCTGTTTTAGCTTTATTTTTTTCATCTTGTGAGAAATCATTGCAATGCTCAAATTGTTCTATAAGTGTATCATTGTATATTAAGTAATATTCATTACTGGTGGTTGACAGTTTAAATGTTTTAGATTCCTTATCTCTGGATGTAATATTAGAGCTTATTTTCGAATACTGATCTATCGTTAAACAGATACCTTCCTTATTTTTTATTATTGGTTTAATAGATTCTACTATATCATTTATATATGATATATAATCATTCTTTTCTTCTGTTGCCACAATTGTTTCTTTAATGGCTGCTTCTATAAAAGAATATGGGGTTACATGACGCATTTGTTTTGTTGTGCTCCCTAACGTTTTTGGGCGTCCTACTATTGTAGTTTGATTGTCACGTGGATTAATAGGATCATCATTGATTATAATATCAACTAATACGTCCTGACTCATATTTATTTTAAACAACTTTTCTATGAAGTTAGTAATATACCATTTTTGTCTTTTTATAATTTGTAGAGTTTTGGTTTTGGAGATTTCTTGTTGAACAGTTTCCATAGTTTACCACCTTATTTATATTTTTATCTTCATGTATTATCCTAAAAAGATTAAATCTATGATAAGGATTTATATAATCCTTAATTTGTTAGTTTTGATTGAACTTAGTTAATTAAAGCTCCTGGTAAGCCTTTAAAGATCTTAGAACCTAAGCTAGCATATTTTATTTTTGGAAAGCAACAAATTTTTATAATTTAATTTATAGTTAACCCGAACTATGTTCTCTAATAATTACCCTATCCCTGAAATCTCTCGTATTACCGGTTTATCTATTCAGGAGATCAACAATCTGCTTAAATCCTAGTTCTGTAGTCAAAGGGCTTACCCCTTTGACCTTGATCATTCTGTGGTTATTTTTTCTTGTAATTTTTCCATAAGATTGTTGTTGTCCTTAGCTTTAATAAGAGCTTGTAGCTGTTGTTGGCATAAGTGGGCTTTGTTTCGGAAGGTTGAATTATAGCTCAAGCTACTTACTTATCCATGATAGATATCTAAAAGTTAAAAGCATCTTATTGATATACTTCATCGATAAAGATAGTTCAAAGTAGATCAACTGCTTTACTCTCTAACTCCTCTTCTTTTAGTGGTGTTGGTTTTTTCTTACCTAGCTTCTTGATGTTCTTCTGCTGTTTAGATTTTTGGGGTGCAAGATGATTGAGTTCTGAATTTAATCTAGATGAATTAGATAAGTCTTGGGTATTATTAGTACTCTGATTAGACCGATTAGCACTATTATTGCTGGAGCTTATCAGTTTTTTAGGAATAAGTTCAAGATTCTTATTGGGTAGAGATATTGCTAGAATTTGTATTTTGGATAATCTAACAGCCGGCTCAGGCAATAGAGTGTAACACTCACCAACGCTTAAGTTAGCTAAATCTTCTACAGTGACAATATCTTGCTTATGATGCTGTTCGTTATAACTGACTCCATCTCTAAATTCATGAGCACCGAAGCTAGTATTCTTCTGCTGACGCATTAAAGTTTGGCTACCACACATAGAACTAATCATTTTAGCAATTGCTGGCTCAAGATTTCTAAAGAAGAAGGATGTGCCAAACTGCCCGAAGATTGCAGAACCATCATAATGACCATATTGGGAGTAAAGTTGATTTAGAGATTGCATACCAGCTAAGACGCAAGCTCCATATTTTCTACCTTCTGCCATCATAGGTGATAAAGCAGGAAGTTTACCAAGGGCTGGCAGCTCATCGATAACAATCCATACTCTGCGTTTACTATCTATTCCTATTTCCATAAGCTGTGTTAATGCAAGTTCAGTTAAACAAGATATTAGTGGTAAGGTTAATGCACGACTACTGGGTTTGGTTGCTAGAAATAACCATGCTTTGTTTCCTGTCTGAAGATTAGCAAAGTATTGTTTAATTGAAAATGCTCCATTGTCATCGGCAGGCTGTAGGTACATAAGTGGTTTGCTATTTGCTGCCAGTACCGCTACAATAGAGCCAGACGTTTGTTTGGAGTCATTTATAAGATATCTAGCGGCTTCAGTACCTCCTAGTGTGGTTTTTAGATATTCTATATCTGCATGACATGCCATATTTACTACATCTTGTACGGAGGCATTTTTTCCTCTTAAAAATTCAACGCAAGCTTTAAAGACAGTTTCGGCAGCTGTTTCCCAAAAAAGATCAGAGTGACTGCTCGATTGCTTTCTGTTAAAACCTATTAATATCTTGGAAAATCGCTCTAAATCCTCACGAGATTCACAATCTTTCCAAAAGTCCCAAGCTTTGCCTCGTTGATCGAAAGGATTAAAGATAATATCTCCGCGGTGTGGATTGTAGTACTTGGCAATCATCTCCCCAGTTTGATCAATAATAATAGCGGGTTGCTCTTTTGCTTCTACCTGAATCAGTAAATTATGCATGAGATTAGTTTTACCAGCACCTGTTGCACCAGTAATTAACACATGCCTAGTTTCCATATCTTTCACTAGCGGCATATCACCAATAGTTAGATCGCTGGCTTTACCAATTTTACGCAAGCACTTTCTAACTTCTTTGCTAGTCAATATTTTATTGCTACCATCTTTTTGCTTTTCTGCTTTGACATCTTTGCCAAATCTTGACCATAGCAGATAGATTAAAACAAAGATGCCAAACATGACTAGCACAGTAAGAGCTAATCGTATTTTAACAAACTCCCATACTGAAAGGTAAGATGCTCTATAGAATCGTGATTTAAGAATTTTGCGTGGATCAATATCTTTGGCATATAAACCTTTTTTGTCATACTCTCTATATATCAGAACGTTATAATGAATACACTAATATAACCCAATTTAATAAAACAATAACTAACCAAAATTTATTAAACGATATTGAATTAAATTTAAATAATAGTCTTAATCTCTTCTACAATAATTCATACATCAATGCTAGCCCTATTAATATAATAGACGTTCTTAAAACTCAAAAGAATTACCAATCCTTAACACCTTTAGAATTGACGAAAGAGTTACAAAATCATGGTCTATCTTTAGGACAAGCTAATTATATTACGGTTTATAGTACTCAGGGTGGAATAGGAAAAAGCAACATATTACACTATATCACTTCTAAGATAGGGTTTAATGCCTCAACTTTTGTGCATAGGCCCTCTAGCCTATCTCAAATTATTATAGATAATGATCAGAATGTACAATATATTGGAGGCCAATTTATATTATTTGATATTCCACAACAAAAATATTTAGAAGCCTTAAACAAAGAGGTGGGGATAGAGAATTATTTATTTCACCAAAGTCATAATAGAGTAATTTTATATATTACAATTTCTTTAGGTAAGTTAAGGCAAGAATTGACTAAGAAATCATTGAATATACACATTGATGTAGCTAGTGAGGGAGAGGTAGGAAATCAAATTTTGGCAGCATTTAGTTCAATTAAATTAACATGTAAAAATATTGATCCGGGAGATGTAGTAAATAATTATATAGAGTTCTCGGATAAAACTTTATATAGAAATAAATTGGAAGAAAGATATGAGTTAATACATTCAATAATAGAAGATGAAAAAGTAGAAAGTGATAATATTGCTTCTGAAGATCTAGATACTCTTTTAACTATAAGTGCAATCAATATTCCTAATAAAGAAACTATGGTGGTCTCCTTTGTCTAGACAAAAATTTAGCAATTTAGAGATATAATTCCCATGAAATTATTATTGTCACTA